>JBDHTH010000281.1:0-4755 GCA_039808545.1 Phreatobacteraceae bacterium
AGCGTCTCGTCCATCGGCAGATGCACGTCGGCGTAGCGCGTGATGCCGCGCATGTCGCCGAGCGCCTTGCGGATCGCTTGGCCGAGCGCGATGCCGGTATCCTCGGCGGTGTGGTGCATGTCGATATGCAGGTCGCCCTTGGCCGCGATGTCGAGGTCGATCATCCCGTGGCGCGCGATCTGGTCGAGCATATGGTCGAGGAACCCGATGCCGGTCGCGATCTTCCCCTCGCCGGTGCCGTCGAGGTTCACGCGGACGCTAATATCGGTTTCCTTGGTGGTGCGCTTGATCTCGCCGACGCGCATGATGCTCTCCCAGAACCGTCGCGCTTCTAGCAGCGTCCGGGCCGGAGCGCTACAGAGGCAAGTTTCCACGGTTTCGTAAAGGCTTCGCTTTCGGGCTGCGATTTGCAGGAACGGCGCGCATGACTACATAGGCGTCTTGAAACCCCAGAGCCTGCTTCCTTCAAACGAAATCGTTTGAAGGGTCAAAGCAGTCTCTCATTCCTTAGGATCGATCACTGTCCTACCTTTTGATCGTTTCGATCAAAAGGTAGCGTGATCTAGGCACCGGAAGCTTCATGCAATCCGACACTTTCCCGAACTGGCACGGCACGACGATCGTGACCGTGCGCAAGGGCGACACCGTCGTGGTCGGCGGCGACGGGCAGGTCAGCCTCGGCCAGACCGTCATCAAGGCGAATGCCAGGAAGGTCCGCCGCCTCGCCAAGGGCGACGTGATCGGCGGCTTCGCGGGCGCCACCGCCGATGCCTTCACGCTGTTCGAGCGGCTGGAGGCCAAGCTCGAGCAATATCCGCGGCAGCTCCTGCGCGCCGCCGTCGAGCTCGCCAAGGATTGGCGCACCGACCGCTATCTCAGGCGCCTGGAAGCCATGATGATCGTCGCCGACAAGGAGGTCTCGCTCGTCCTCACGGGCACCGGCGACGTTCTGGAGCCCGAGAGCGGCGTCGCGGCGATCGGCTCGGGCGGCAACTACGCGCTGGCGGCGGCCCGCGCGCTGATCGACGTGCCGGACCAGGATGCCGAGGCGATCGTCCGCAAATCCCTCGCCATCGCGGCCGATATCTGCGTCTACACCAACCGCAACCTGACGATCGAGAGCATCAAGACCTGAGGCCGATGAGCACATCGCCCTATTCGTTCCGCACCTTTACGGCCGCCGACCTGCCGCTCGCCGCGCGCTGGCTCGCGGCGCCGCATGTCGTGGAATGGTGGGGCGAGCCGGCCGGACAGCTCGCGCTGCTGACCGAGGACCTGGAGACACCCGCGATGGCGCAGTTTGTGGTCCTCAATGCGGGACGGCCCTTCGCCTATATCCAGAGCTACGACCTCGCCTCCTGGCCGGACCCCGCCTATGGCGACTATCCGGCCGGCACGCGGGCGATCGACCAGTTCATCGGCGAGGCCGACATGGTGGGGCGCGGCCATGGCGGCGCCTTCGTGCGGGACTTCTCGGACCAGCTTATCGCGGAGGGTGCGCCGCGCGTCATCACGGATCCAGATCCGGCGAATGCGCGGGCGATCCGGGCCTATGAGAAGGCCGGCTTCGCGGCCGTCCGGATCGTCGAGACGACGACCGGGCCGGGGCTCATGATGGTCAAGGACCCATGAGCCGCACGCTTCTCCCATCCGGCCCCTACGCGTTCCGGCCCTTCGCGGCGGCGGATCTCTCGCTCGCGGCGCGCTGGTTCACCTTCCCGCATGTGCGCGAATGGTGGGACGCGCCCGAGACGGGCGTCGACGAGATCGCGGCCGCGATCGCCGAGCCTTCGACCGAGCCCTATGTCGTGCTCCTCGACGGGCGGCCGATCGGCTATGCCCAGGTCTACGATCCACATGCCGAGCCGGGCCATCCCTACCGCGACCAGCCGCCCGGCACGCGCGGCATCGACCAGTTCATCGGCGAGCCGGACCTCGTCGGCATCGGCCATGGCAGCGCCTTCGTGCGCGCCTTTGCCGATGCCCTGTTCGAAGAGGGCGCGCCGCGCATCGTCACCGACCCGCACCCGACCAATAACCGGGCGATCCGCGCCTACGAGAAGGCCGGCTTCGCCCGCATCGAACCACGCAACACCGTTTTCGGCGCCGTGCTGCTGATGGCGCGCGACCGCAAGGACCCTTGATAATGACCGACTTCTCGCCCCGCGAAATCGTCTCCGAGCTCGACCGGCACATCGTCGGCCAGCATGCCGCCAAGCGGGCGGTCGCGATCGCGCTCCGCAACCGCTGGCGCCGCCTGCAGCTTTCCGACGACCTGCGCGAGGAGGTGCTGCCGAAGAACATCCTGATGATCGGGCCGACCGGCGTCGGCAAGACCGAGATCTCGCGCCGCCTCGCCAAGCTCGCCAACGCGCCCTTCCTGAAGGTGGAGGCGACCAAGTTCACCGAGGTCGGCTATGTCGGGCGCGACGTCGAGCAGATCATCCGCGACCTCGTGGAGGTCGGGATCGGCATCGTGCGCGAGCAAAAGCGCGCCGGCGTGCAGGCCAAGGCCCATATCGCGGCCGAGGAGCGCGTGCTCGACGCTTTGGTTGGCGCGACCGCCAGCCCCGGCACGCGCGACAGCTTCCGCAAGAAGCTGCGCAATTCCGAGCTCGACGACAAGGAGATCGAGCTCGACATGAAGGACAATTCCAACCCGCTCGGCGCGCTGGAGATCCCCGGCATGCAGGGCGGCCAGATCGGCATCGCGTCGCTCGGCGACCTGTTCGGCAAGATGGGCGGGCGCACCAAGAAGCGGCGCACCACCGTGAAGGACAGCTATCCGACGCTGGTCGCCGAGGAGGCCGACAAGCTGATCGACCAGGACCAGATCGTCCAGGAGGCGATTCTCGCGGTGGAGAACAACGGCATCGTGTTCCTCGACGAGATCGACAAGATCTGCGCCCGCGAAGGCCTTTCGGGCGGCGTGTCGCGCGAGGGGGTGCAGCGCGACCTGCTGCCGCTGATCGAGGGCACGACGGTGGCGACCAAGCACGGGCCGGTGAAGACCGATCATGTGCTGTTCATCGCGTCGGGCGCCTTCCATGTCGCCAAGCCCTCCGACCTGTTGCCGGAACTGCAGGGCCGCCTGCCGATCCGCGTCGAGCTCGAGGCGCTGAGCCGGGAGGATTTCCGCCGCATCCTGACGGAGCCGGAGGCGAGCCTCGTGAAGCAATATGTGGCGCTTATGACCACCGAGGGCGTCACGCTGAACGTGACCGACGACGCCGTCGACGCGCTCGCGGACGTCGCCGTGGAGGTGAACTCGACGGTGGAGAATATCGGCGCGCGGCGCCTGCAGACCGTGATGGAGCGGGTGCTCGACGAGATCTCGTTCACGGCGCCGGACCGCAGCGGCGAGACGATCACGATCGACGGCGCCTATGTGCGCAAGGGCGTGGCGGACCTCGCCAAGAACGCCGACCTGTCGCGGTTCATCCTGTGAGGGGCGGGTGACGCAGAGTCAGCGATTCGTTCACGGGGGAATCCCGTGAACGGGCCGCGTCAGGCGGGAAGGATCTCGACGCCGGCGGCGATCGCAGCATCGCGAAGCGCGCGATCAAGCGTCGCCAGCGGCAGGCGACGCCGCTGGGCGAGCTCGAGATAGGCCGCGTCATAAAGGGTCAAGCGGTATATGGCCGCGAGTTCGAGCGTCGCCTTCCAGGCGTGCTGCTCCGTCTCTTCATCGACAGCAATCGGCAGCTCGCCGAGATCGGACAGGGCCTCGGTCTGAAACGCCTTGGAAATGCGCCCTTTTCGAAGGGCGACCAGAAGTCCGTTGGCGATTTCCAGATGCCACAATGACGGCACGACCGCGCCTTCGGCCGCAACCCGGCGAAACAACGCCATGACGGCCTCGGTGCGCTCGTCGCCATGAATCCAGGCGAGCGTCGCCGAGCAATCGAGAACGACCGTCATCGACGGCCTTCATTCACGAAGGCCTTCCATTCCTCAGCCGAGATATGGATACCAGAACATGCCCGTCGGGCTTCGATGCGGCGCACCGCCGCCATCGCGGCTGCCTTGTCCGCGACCGGACGATCAGGCACCAATCGCGCAACGCGCTTGCCGCGTCGCGTGATGATGACCTCGCCGCCACGCTCAACTTCATCGAGCAGGCTACCCAGGGTATTCTTGGCTTCGAAAGCGCCGACCTCGCGCATCGCGCTTCTCCAATCAGCTAGTTAAGCTAGCTGATTATAGGCGACAGGAAGCAAATCGTCTATCTCACCGCCACCCCATCGCGGGGGCGACGTGCTTCAGGATCGCCTCGATGACATGGGCGTTGTAGTCGACGCCGAGCTGGTTCGGGACCGTGAGGAGCAGCGTGTCGGCCTCGGCGATGGCGGTGTCCTGCTTGAGCTCGGCGATCAGCCTTTCGGGCTCGGCCGCGTAGCTGCGGCCAAACACGGCGCGGCGCTCCGGCTCGATATAGCCGAAATGATCGCCGCTCTGGTCGCCGCCGAAATAGGCGCGGTCGCGGTCGTCCATCAGCGCGAAGATGCTCCGGCTGACCGAGACGCGCGGCTCGCGCGCATGGCCGGCCTCCTTCCAGGCGGCCTTGAAGGCCTTAATCTGCCGGGTCTGCTGCACATGCAGCGGCTCGCCGCTCTCGTCGAATTTCAGCGTCGAGCTCTGCAAGTTCATGCCGAGCCGGCCGGCCCATTCGGCGGTCGCGTCGGTGGCGGCGCCCCACCAGATGCGCTCGCGCAGGCCCTCCGAATGGGGCTCCAGGCGCAGCAGGCCGGGCGG
>JBDHTH010000282.1:0-4748 GCA_039808545.1 Phreatobacteraceae bacterium
CTCGCCCAGGTCGATTCCTCGGTCGGCGGCAAGACCGGCATCAACTCGCGCCACGGCAAGAACCTCGTCGGCGCCTTCCACCAGCCGATCCTGGTGATCGCCGACACAGCCTTGCTCGACACCCTGCCGCCGCGCGAGTTCCGCGCCGGCTATGCCGAGGTCGTCAAATACGGGCTGCTCGGCGACGCGCCCTTCTTCGACTGGCTGGAGGCGAACCGCGAGGCGGTCTTCGCCGGCGGCGCGGCCCGCGTCGAGGCGATCGCCGTCTCGTGCCGCGCCAAGGCCGGCATCGTGGCGCGCGACGAGTTCGAGACCGGCGAGCGCATGCTGCTCAATCTCGGCCACACCTTCGGCCACGCCCTGGAGGCTGCGGTGCGCTATGACGGCGCGCGCCTCGTGCATGGCGAGGCGGTGGCGATCGGCATGGCGCAGGCCTTCCGCTTCGCGCAGAGGCTCGGCCTCTCCAGCGGCCAGGACACGGTGCGCGTCGAGCGCCATCTGCAAGCAGCCGGCCTCCCCATCCGCCTCGCCGAGATTCCCGGCGGCATCGGCGATGTCGAGACGCTGATGCGCGGCATCGCGCAGGACAAGAAGGTCGATCGCGGCCGCCTGACCTTCATCCTGCCGCACGGCATCGGCAGGGCCGAGATCGCGCGCGATGTCGACGCCGAGACCGTCGCGGCGTTCCTGGCGGCGGAACTAACCGCCTGACACGATGATGCTCGACGCGGCGGCCGCGCTCATCCCCTGGGTCCTGCTGGTCTTCGCCGGGCTGTTCCTGGTGCTGTCGGCGCTGTTCCGCATGGCGGGGGCAGCGTTCGAAACCGCTGCCGCGCCGCGCATCGCACGCCTCGAACGCTCCGGCGACCGCCGCGCCGCTCGCGCCACCCGCCTGATCGAAGATCCCGACCGGCGGCGCGTGCTGGCCTTCGCGGCCTCGGTGGCGGGGCTGTGCGGCATCGCGCTGGCGATCACGCTGCCCTCGCACGGCTTCGGCATGCACTGGCTGTGGGGCGTCGCGCTGGCGCTGCCGCTCGTGACGCTGTTCGGCTTCATCTGGCCGACCAATTACGGCCGCCGCCATGCCGACCGGCTGGCGCTGTCGCTCTCGGCCTTCGCGCAGCAGGCGATGCGCTTCTTCCTCCCCGTCCTGGCGCTCGGCGACCGGATCGTCGGCCTCGGCCCCCCGCCGACGCCGGAGGAGCCCGACGCGCATGCCGAGCTCCAGGAGGAGATCGAGCGCCGCGCCGCCGAGGCGCCGCCGCAGCCGCCGCGCGGCCGGGACGACCGCGACATGATCGAGGACCTGCTCGATCTGCGCGATCTGCTCGTCTACGACGTGATGGTCCACCGCACCAAGGTCGTGATGCTTAACGCCGACGACCCGCCCGAGAAGCTTATCCGGGAAAGCCTCTCGGCCCGCTTCGGCCGCCTGCCGCTCTGGCGCGAGGGGCCCGGCAACATCGTCGGCATCCTCGACAGGCACGACCTGCTGCTTGCCCTGACCCGCGCCGGCGGCGATGGCGCGCGCGTGGCGCCGACCGCGCTCGCCAAGGAGCCCTGGTTCGTTCCCGACACGACGCCGCTGCTCGAGCAGCTCCGTGGCTTCCGCAGCCGCAATACCGGCTTCGCGGTGGTCGTCGACGAATATGGCGAGGTCGAGGGCATCGTCACCCTCGCGGATATCCTCGACGAGATCGTCGGCGATATCGGCGAGACCGAGACGACGCCCGGCATCCGCCGCCTGCCGGATGGCGGCCTGCTCGTCGACGGCGCCCTGCCGATCCGCGAGCTCAACCGCGCCATGGACTGGGAACTGCCGGACGAGGAGGCCAACACCATCGCGGGCCTCGTCATTCACGAGGCGCAGTCGATCCCCGAGCCGGGGCAGAGCTTCACCTTCCACGGCCTGCGCTTCCAGGTGCTGCGCAAGGCGCGCAACCGCCTGACGGCGCTGCGCATCACCAAGGTCGCGGCAGCGCCTGAGCCGAATGCCTGATCAAGGCTTCGCCAGGACCCAGGGCGAGCGCTCCTCCGGCACCTTGGTCCAGGTCTTGCCGTCCGTGCGCTTGAAGACGAGCTTGTCGCGGCCCTCCACGAGCAGCGTCAGCCGGTCGCGCTCCACCTGCCAGCCGATGATCCTGAGCTGCGTAACGGCGCGGTCGCAGTCCGGCCCGAGCTTCAGCGCGAAGCTGTCCTGCGAGCCGGCGCGCGCCTCGTCGAGGAGCTGCACGACGCAGAGCGTCTTGCCGGCCGGGCGCTGCAGCAGCCATTCGCCCGCGATGTCGGTGGCGTCCGGCTGGCCGTCGAGCGCGGCGGTCTCGGGCTGCGACAGGAAATACACCCCCTCGCCGGCCCGCACGCCCTCGAAGATCGCGTTCTCGGTCTCGCTCAGGTCGAGCACCACCTTGCCGCCCTGATCGTGCAGGCGGATGCCGCCGCGCGGCGGCGCGCTCCAGGAGGTGACATCCTTCAAGAACGGGAACTTGGCGGCGCAGTCGCCGCCGAGCCCGATCGCGAGCCGCGGGCCGGCCCGGTCGCCCTTAAGCTGCACGGCGCATTTGCGGCTCTGGTCGGCATCGGCGAGTTCCCAGGCGCCGACCAGCGCCTTCGTCTCCTCCGCGCGGAGCGGACCGGCGCCGAGGGCCAGCAGCACGAGAGCTGCCGCGAAACGCTCCACCATTCTGCCGGTCATCGTCTCACCTCTTGACGCCGGCCGGGAAGCCGGCATGGATCGCCCTCGCCCCTTCACGCCGAAAGCCGCCCCATGCGCTACAAGACCCGTATTGAACGCAAGCTGACCGCCGCCTTCAAGCCGGAACAGCTCACGGTCCTCGACGAATCCGAGAACCATGCCGGCCATGCGGGCTACCGGGAAGGTGGTGAAACGCATTTTCGTGTCAAGATTCTGAGCGGCGCCTTCGCGGGCCGCTCGCGGCTGGAGCGGCATCGTCTGGTCCATGCGGCGCTTGCCGAAGAGCTGAACGAGCGCATCCACGCCCTGGCGATCGAGGCGCGCGCCCCCGGCGAATAGGCCGCGCATCGCATCGCGCCCTTGAAACGGCGCCGCGCACCCACATATGCGCGGGCGTCGACAGGGAGGGACCGATGGCGGCTTCACAGACCTATGCGCAGGCCGGCGCCGCGGCCTTTTCCCGGCTGAGGCGCGATCCCGTGGCGCGCCTTTCCGCGCTGGCGCGGATCATGGACACGGCGCTCGCGATACCTGGCACGCGGATCCGCTTCGGCGCCGATGCGGTGCTCGGCCTCGCGCCAGGCGTCGGCTCGCTCGCCTCCGCCGCCTTCTCGGCCTATCTGGTGCTGGAAGCTTGGCGCCTCGGCGTGCCGACGCGGCTGATCGCGAAAATGTTCGCCAATCTCGGCATTGATGCGCTGGTCGGCAGCGTGCCGGTGCTCGGCACGGTGTTCGACATCGGCTTTCGCGCCAATGTCCGCAATCTGCGGCTGCTGACGGAGCATCTCGGAATCGCCTCACCGCGGGTCTAAGGTCGAGTTCACGCAACGGAGCCTTCGGAATGCGCATCGTCTGGATCATCGCCTGGATTCTGGTCGGCCTCTGGTCGCTCTTCCTGTTCGGCGCCTACGGGCTCGTGGAGATGCTCGGCCGCGTGCTCAGCAGCAACGCCGACAAGCTGGCGGTCGATCCAGAGACCGTCGTGCTGATCGCCAATCTCGCGGGCTGGATGCGCAGCATCGGCGGCGCCGTGATCGCCCTGGTCTGGGCCTTCGGCACCGCGCTGATGCTGCTGGTGCCTTGGCTGCTCGGCAAGGCGCGCCGCACCGCCGCCTATCCGACCCAGCCGATGGGGCCGATACCGTCCGGGCCGATCGTACCGACCGACCGGCGCCTGCCGCGCTGACCCATCACAAAACGCGGCGCGGCCACATTCGGCATCGACCGCCGCCGCGATCGCGGCGATGATCCCGGCGGAGGAATCCGCCATGCGCCGTTGCGCCCGTTGGTTCGCCCGACGCTTTTCGACCGTCATGCCGTGCATGGCGGCCGCGATTCTGTTGGTTATCGCGCCTTCTGGCCTCCGCGCCGAGACACCTTTGTCGTCGGACCGCTGCCCGGGCCTCGTTTCGGCCCTGCCGAGGCCCATGCCCGCCGCCCTGCGTCTCGCCCAGGTCGCGGACGGCACGGTGCGGCTGACCTTCATCGGCCATTCGACCTTCCTCATCGAGACGGCCGGTGGCCTCAAGATCGCCACCGACTACAACGACTACCTTCGCCCGCCGGTGACGCCCGACCTCGTCACCATGAACAAAGCGCACAACACCCACTATTCCAACGCCCCGGATCCCGGCATCGGTCAGATCCTGCGCGGCTGGAACCCGGCCGGCGGCCCGGTCCAGCATGACGTCACGGCGCTCGACACCCGCATCCGCAACATCACGACCAATATCCGCGACTTCGGCGGCGGCACCGAATACGACGCCAACTCGATCTTCGTCTTCGAGACGGCGGCGCTCTGCATCGCCCATCTCGGGCATCTCCACCACCGGCTGACCAAGGAGCATCTGGCGGCGCTCGGCAAGGTCGACGTGGTGCTGGTGCCGGTCGACGGCTCCTACACGCTCAACACCGACGGGATGGTGGAGGTGCTGGCCGAGATCAACGCGCCGCTGATGATCCCGATGCATTATTTCGGCCCCTCGACGCTGGAGCGCTTCCTCGACAAGGTCCGCGCCCGCTACGAGGTGGTGCGCAGCGAGACGCCGACCGT
>JBDHTH010000283.1:0-4748 GCA_039808545.1 Phreatobacteraceae bacterium
CGCTCTGCCGCGCGCGCGGCCTGACGATCGCGACGGCCGAATCCTGCACCGGCGGCCTCGTCGCCGCCACGCTGACCGCCATCGCCGGCTCCTCGGACGTCGTCGATCGCGGCTTCGTCACCTATTCCAATGCCGCCAAGGCCGCGATGCTCGGCGTCGACCCCGCCTTGATCGAGCGCGTCGGCGCGGTGAGTCGCGAGGTCGCGCTCGCCATGGCGGACGGCGCCCGGCGAGCGGCCGGCACCAGCCTCGCGGTATCGATCACGGGCGTCGCCGGGCCGGGCGGCGGGTCGGCCGCAAAGCCTGTCGGCCTCGTGCATTTCGCCGCGATCGGGCCGACAGGCGGGCTCGTCCATGTCGAGAAGCGGTTCGGCGATATCGGCCGGCGCGGCGTGCGCGAGGCATCGGTCGCGGTGGCGCTGGCGATGCTCACCGAGCGCGCGGAGCAGGCCTAGGCCGGCTTCGTCCCGTAGACCGTGTCGGCGCGCCGCTCGAATGCCTCCGCGAAGCGGCGGAAGGCGGCGTCGAACACGCTGCCCATCAACAGGCCGAGCGTACGGCTCTTGAACTCGTAGTCGATGAAGAAGCGGACCTCGCAGCCCTCCTCGCCCGCCGGCGCGAAGGTCCAGCGGTTATCGAGATGATGGAACGGCCCGTCGATATAGGCGACGCGGATCTCCGACCGGGCCGGATCGAGAACCACCTTGGACGTGAAGGTCTCGCGCAGGAACTTGTAGGCCACCGTCATGTCGGCGAGCAGCGTCTCGGTGCCGTCATCGCCCTTGGCGCGGCGGCGCACCACGAGCTTGTCGCAAAGCGGCACGAATTCCGGATAGCGCTCGACATCGGCAACGAGCGCGAACATCGCCTCGGGCGTATGGCGCACGCGCCGGCTCGTCTGATATTTCGGCATGGGAGGCGGGCGGTCAGCCGATTCTGGCGCGGCGCGCCGCCTGGAGCCGCGCGAAATCCTCGCCCGCATGGTGCGAGGAACGCGTCAGCGGCGAGGAGGACGCGAGCAGGAAGCCCTTGGCGAGCGCCACGCTCCCGTAGCTCTTGAACTCCTCGGGCGTCACGAAGCGGATCACCGGGTGGTGCTTGCGGGTCGGCTGCAGGTACTGGCCGATGGTGAGGAAGTCGACATCGGCCGAGCGCAGGTCGTCCATGAGCTGGAGCACCTCGTTCCGCTCCTCGCCGAGCCCGACCATGATGCCCGACTTGGTGAACATGGTCGGGTCGAGCTCCTTCACCTGCTGCAACAGGCGGATGGAGTGGAAGTAGCGGGCGCCGGGCCTGACCTTCAGGTATTTCGACGCCACCGTCTCCAGATTGTGGTTGAAGACGTCGGGCTTCGCCGCGACCACCGTCTCGATCGCGCCCGGCTTGCGCAGGAAGTCGGGGGTCAGGATCTCGATGGTGGTCTTAGGGCTCGAGGCGCGGATCGCACCGATCACGTCCGCGAAGTGCTTTGCGCCGCCATCCGCCAGATCGTCGCGGTCGACCGAGGTGATCACCACATGCGACAGCCCGAGCTTGGCGACGGCATCGGCGACGCGTTGCGGCTCGTTGCCGTCGAGCGCATCGGGAAGGCCGGTCTTCACGTTGCAGAAGGCGCAGGCGCGGGTGCAGGTGTCACCCATGATCATGAAGGTGGCGTGCTTCTTCTCCCAGCACTCGCCGATATTCGGGCAGCCCGCCTCCTCGCAGACCGTCACCAGCTTGTTGGCGCGGACGATCTTCGCGGTTTCCGAATAGGCCGGCGATCCCGGCGCCTTGACGCGGATCCAATCGGGCTTGCGCAGCACCTCCTGGTCGGGGCGATGCGCCTTTTCGGGGTGGCGCGGCTTGACGCCCCGGACCGTATCGAGAACCACCACCATGCTGCCGAGCCCTTCCTGAGATCCGCCTTGCGGAGATCCGCGGCGGCGAACCTACTCCGCCGCCGCTATGTCGAACAAGTGCGCCGCTCCCGTCAGCCCCGCGAGCGGATGGCGCGCCAGACGAACAGCAGGATGATGGCGCCGATCGAGGAGGAAATCAGCGTCCTGATGAAGCCGAAGACCGGAATGCCGAGCGCCTGTGCCAGGTAGCCGCCGATCACCGAGCCGATGATGCCGACCACCAGATTGGTGAGCAGACCCTGGTCGGAGGATGTCGCCTTCTCGGCGATCCAGCCCGCGATCACGCCGATCAGCAGCATCGTGAAGAAGCCCACACCGGGGCTCGAAAGCAGGGTTTGTGCGTCCAATGTCCTCTCCCTCAAAGCGCGGCACCACTCTGCAGGCCCGCCCCGTAACCCCTAATATAGGAGCCCGCGCTAGGGTGGCAGACCGCACGCTTAAGAAATCTTCAAGCCTGGCTGGCAATCTGAAGACAAAAGCGGACCCAAGGCCCCTGATGAACCTGTCGAGCGCCGGCAACAACCTGAACCTGCTGCGGCTGCTAGCCGCGGTGGCGGTCGTCGTGTCGCACAGCTTCCTGCTGACGACGGGCGCAGAGCAGAGCCAGCCGCTCGGCCGCTGGTTCTCGCATAATCTCGGCCAATTGGCGGTGATCGTGTTCTTCTTCATCTCCGGCCTGACGATCTCGGCGAGCTTGGCGCGCAATCCGAGGCCCGCCGACTTCCTGGCGGCGCGCATCCTGCGCATCTGGCCGGAGCTCGTCGTCTGCCTCGTCCTCGTCGTGTTCGTGCTCGGGCCGCTCCTCGCGACGGGCGGCCCGGCCGGCTATTTCGCGGATCCCGGTGTCTGGGCTTATTTCGCGAAGGCTTTCGTTTTGTTCGGCGGGCGCGGCACGATCGACGGTCTGTTCGCGGCCAATCCGGCCGGTCCGTCGGTCAACGAACCGCTCTGGACGCTGAAATTCGAGTTCGCCTGCTATCTCGGCCTGCTCGCCCTCTCGGCCGCCGGGCTCTTTGCGGACCGGCGGCGCTTTATGACGGTATGTGTCGCCTATGCGGTGATCGCGACGATCGCGCTCGCGATCCTGCCGGGCACGCCGACACCGCGCGGCACGTTGCTGCACGTCATCGATTTCTCGCTTGCCTTCATGCTGGGCGCGGCCGCCTATCATTTTCACCGGCATCTGCAGGTGGGGCCGGTGCTGGCCGGCGCGGCGCTGCTGCTGATCGTGCTGGTCCGCGATACCTGGCTCGAGCACCTGTTCATCGGCCCGGTCGTTGGCGTGGAGGTCATCGCCCTCGCCTCGATCCCGATGGCGGGCCTGCGCGCCTGGACGGCCGAGAACGACCTGTCCTACGGCACCTACATCTATGGCTGGCCGGTCGCGCAGGCGATCGTGCAGCTCGTGCCGGGGATCGGCTGGGCGCCGCTCCTGGTGGCCGGCCTGGCGATCGTCGCCGTGCTCGCCTACGGCTCCTGGCGCTTCGTCGGCCGGCCCGCCCGGCACCTGAAGGCAATGCTGCTCGGGTCCATCGGCCGGCGGACGCCGGAGCGTGCGCCGCCGCCCTGCCCGGCCGCGACGCCGGATTGAACGGCGGCCCGAGGAGGCCGCCATGCCTTACATGTGGATGACGCGGCCGTAAGCGTCGAGCACGCTCTCATGCATCATCTCGGAGAGCGTCGGATGCGGGAAGACCGCATGGATCAGCTCTTCCTCGGTGGTCTCCAGGTTCATCGCCACGACATAGCCCTGGATGAGCTCGGTCACTTCCGCGCCGACCATATGGGCGCCGAGGAGCTGGCCGGTCTTCTTGTCGAACACCGTCTTGATCAGCCCGTCCGGCTCGCCGAGCGCGATCGCCTTGCCGTTGCCCATGAAGGGGAAGCGGCCGACCCGGATTTCGTAGCCCGCTTCCTTGGCCTTCGCCTCGGTCAGCCCCACGGAGGCGACCTGGGGATGGCAATAGGTGCAGCCCGGGATCTTCAGCTTGTCCATCGCATGGGTGTGCAGGCCCTTGATGGTCTCGACGCAGATCACGCCCTCATGCTCGGCCTTGTGGGCGAGCATCGGCGGGCCGGCGACGTCGCCGATCGCGTAGATACCGGCGACATTGGTGCGCCCGAGCCCGTCGGTGACGACGGTGCCGCGGTCGAGCTTCACGCCGAGCGCCTCGAGGCCGAGATTCTCGATATTGCCGACGACGCCGACCGCCGAGATCAGCCGGTCGGCCGTGATCGTCTGGCTCTTGCCGTCCGCCGTCTCGACCGTCGCCGTGACGTTGTCGGCGCCCTTCGCGACCTTCGTCACCTTGGCGCCGGTCAGGATCTTCATGCCGCGCTTCTCGAGCTGCTTGCGCGCCAGGCCGGCGATCTCTGCATCCTCCACCGGCATGATCTGCGGCAACAGCTCGATCACCGTCACGTCGACGCCCAGCGTGTGGTAGAAGGACGCGAACTCGATGCCGATCGCGCCCGAGCCCATCACGAGCAGCGATTTCGGCATCTTTGGCGGCACCATCGCCTCGAAATAGGTCCAGATCAGCTTGCCGTCCGGCTCGATGCCCGGAATGACGCGCGGCCGCGCGCCGGTCGCGACGATGATGTGCTTGGCCTGATAGGTGCCGGCGCCCGGCGCCCCCTTCGGCACCGGGTTCTGCGGCTGCATCGCCGGCTTCTTGGTGGGCGCGACGGTGATCTGGCCGGGCTTGTCGATCTTCGCCTCGCCCCAGATGACCGTGACCTTGTTCTTTTTCAGCAGATGCGCGACGCCGCCGTTCAGCCGCCCCGAGACGCCGCGCGAGCGCTGCACGACGGCCGCCGGGTCGAACGACACCTTCTCGGCCGAGA
>JBDHTH010000284.1:0-4742 GCA_039808545.1 Phreatobacteraceae bacterium
GTGAAGAGCCAGCCGAGCTTCGAGCTGCAATTCGCGCGCGTGAAGGCGTTCGGCGCCGAGCTGAAGCGCATGGAGGACTTCATCCGCGTCGTGCCGCTGCAGCAGCCGGTGGCAGGCGACTACGACACCAGCTCGACCTACGGGCCGCGCATCGACCCGTTCCTCGGGCGCATGGCGATGCATTCCGGCGTCGATTTCCGCGCGCCCTACGGCACGACCGTGACGGCGACGGCGCGCGGCAAAGTCGTGCATGCCGGCTGGAACGGCGGCTACGGGCTTTCGGTCGATATCGACCATGGCAACGGCGTTCTCACCCGCTATGGGCACATGTCGGCCGTGCTGGTGAAGGAAGGCCAGGTGGTGGAGATCGGCACCGTGCTCGGCAAGGTCGGCTCGACCGGCCGCTCGACCGGCCCCCACCTGCACTACGAGACGCGCATCAACGGCGAGGCGGTCGACCCGAACCGCTTCCTGCGCGCCGGGCTCCGGCTCGCCGAGAACGACTGAGCCGGGACGTCTCAGATCTTCGGGTCGAAGTCCAGGCCCATGGCGCGGTAGCGCTCGGGATCGTCGGCCCAGCGCTCGCGCACCTTCACGAACAGGAAGAGGTGGATGGGGATCTCCAGGATCTTGGAGAGCTCCTTGCGCGCCGCGGCGCCGATCGCCTTGATGGTCTGGCCGCCCTCGCCGAGCACGATGGCGCGCTGGCTCTCGCGGGCGACGTAGATCGTCTGCTCGATGCGGACGGAGCCGTCGCGCCGTTCCTCCCAGCTTTCGGTCTCCACCGTCGATTCGTAGGGCAGCTCCTGGTGCAGGCGCAGCGTCAGCTTCTCGCGGGTGATCTCGGAGGCGAGCATGCGCAGCGGCGCGTCGGTGAGCTGGTCTTCCGGATAGAGGAACGGCCCCTTCGGCATCGCGCCGGCGAAATGCGCCAGGAGATCGGCGACGCCGTCGCCGGTCAGCGCCGAGATCATGAAGACCTGGCGGAAGCTGCCGGCCGCGTTCGCCTCCTCGGCGAGGGCCAGCAAGGAGTCGCGCTTCACGACGTCGACCTTGTTGAGGACGAGCACCTTGGGCTGCCTTAGCTCCCCGGTGCGGGCGAGGATGGCGCGCGTCTCCTCGTCGAGGCCGCGGCGGGCATCGACGAGCACCGCGATCAGGTCGGCATCGCCCGCCCCGGTCCAGGCCGAGGCGACCATTGCGCGGTCGAGCCGGCGCTTCGGCGCGAAGATGCCGGGCGTGTCGACGAAGATGATCTGGGCGGATGAACCGTCCGCCGCCGGCTCGATCGCGATGCCGCGCACCAGCGCCCGCGTCGTCTGCGCCTTGTGGGTGACGATCGACACTTTCGAGCCGACCAGCGCATTGAGCAGGGTCGACTTGCCGGCATTCGGCGCGCCGATCAGGGCGACGAAGCCGCAGCGAGTCGTCTCTGCCATGCCGACCTCAGTCATTGCGGCCGGCTCCCGTCCCGGTTCGGTCCCATATCCCCTCGCGTTCCAGGAAGGCCTGGGCGGCGGCCTGCTCGGCGGCACGCTTGGAGCCGCCCTCCCCGCTCGCGGCCGCGAAGCCGGCGACCACGGCCGTGACGCGGAATTTCGGCGCGTGGTCGGGGCCGAGGCGGCCGATCACCTCATAGGCGGGGATCGGCGCCTCGCGGGCCCGCGCCCATTCCTGCAAGGCGGTCTTGGCGTCGATCGGCGGGCGCGCCGAGGCGGCGAGGCGGGCGCGCCAATGCCGCGCGACGATCGCGGCGGCGGCCTCGAAGCCGGCGTCGAGGAAGACCGCGCCGATCAGCGCCTCGCAGGCATCCGCGAGGATCGCCTGCTTGCGGCGCCCGCCGGAATTGCGCTCGCCGGCGCCGAGCGCCAGGGCCGGGCCGAGATCGAGATCCTGCGCGACCTCCGCCAGGGTCTCGGCGCGCACCAGCAGCGCGAAGCGCTTGGAGAGCTCGCCCTCCTGCTCCTCGGGGAAGGCCGCGAGCAGCATGTCGGCGACCGCGAGGCCGAGCACCCGGTCGCCGAGGAATTCCAGCCGCTGGTTGGAGCGCGCGCGCGCCGCGACATCGGCGACAGCGCTGACATGGGTCAGCGCCTGCTCGAGCAGCGCCTTGTTCGCGAAGGCATGGCCGAGCCGCGCCTCGACCGCCGCCCGCGCGGCGTCGGACCGCCTGCTCATCGGGCGACGCTCGCGGCGTCGAAACGACGCCTGGT
Organism: Phreatobacteraceae bacterium; assembly: GCA_039808545.1. GTDB lineage: Bacteria > Pseudomonadota > Alphaproteobacteria > Rhizobiales > JBDHTH01 > JBDHTH01. Next base: position 2,214 of record JBDHTH010000284.1, read on the forward strand.
CATCGCCGACACGGCATCGGGACGATGCCCGATCATCGCCAACACGGCATCGGGACGATGCCCGATCATCGCCAACACGGCATCGGGACGATGCCTCATCGGATGGCGGTGAAGAACCGGCTGAACCGGGCCGTGAACGGCCAGCGCCAGAAGGTCCAGGCGCGCTCGCCCTCCTCGACCGAGAAGAAGATCACCTGCGCCTTGCCGACCAGGTTCTGGTACGGCACGTAGCCGACCGCCGAGAGCACGCGGCTGTCGGTGGAGTTGTCGCGGTTGTCGCCCATCATGAAGAAATGGCCGGCCGGAACCTCGTAGACGGGCGTGTTGTCGTAGAAGCCGTTCTCGTAGAGGTCGAGCGTCAGGTAGGTGACGCCGTTCGGCAAGGTCTCGCGATAGCGCTTCACCTTCTGGAAGCGGCCGTCCGGCTCGTCCGAGACCCAGTCCTCGACGCGCTCGCGCTTCACCGGCGTGCCGTTGATGTTGAGCTGGCCGTTGATCATCTGGATCTTGTCGCCCGGCAGGCCGATCACGCGCTTGATGTAGTCCTGCGAGGTGTCGGTCGGCAGGCGGAAGACGACGACGTCGCCGCGCTGCGGCTCGGAGCCGAAGAGGCGGCCCGAGAACAGGTTGGGCGAGAAGGGGAAGGAGAAGCGGCTGTAGCCGTAGGAGAATTTGGAGACGATCAGGTAGTCGTTGACCAGCAGCGTCGCCTTCATCGAGCCGGTCGGGATCGAGAAGGGCTGGAAAAGGAAGGTGCGCACCACGACCGCGATGATCAGCGCATGCACGATGATCCGGATGATCTCGCCGACGCCCGATTCCGACGCCGTCTTGTTTTCGCTGACCGCCATTGTCCGTCCGTTCCGTTGAGCGCCGCCGCCGATGCCGCCGGCGGGCCGCCGCTAGTGGATCACGCTGCGTGGTGATCGGTTTCCAAGTGATTGGTTTCCAAGAGTTGGATACTGCTTCGCCCCCTCGCACCGAGCGGGCTTGAAGGGAGCAGGCTCTAGCCCTTTTCGCGTCCCCGCACAATCGAGGCGGGTTCGGCCGAAACTATGACGAAGGCCTGCGCCCAGGGGTGGTCGTCGGTCATCGTCAGGTCGATGCGGGCGACATAGCCCTCCGGCACCATCTCGTCCAGCCGCGCCTTGGCGCCGCCGGTCAGCACCAGGGTCGGCCGGCCGCTCGGCGCGTTGACGACGCCCATGTCTCGCCAGAAGACGCCGCGCCGAAAGCCGGTGCCGAGCGCCTTGGAGCAGGCCTCCTTGGCGGCGAAGCGCTTGGCATAGGTGGCGGCGCGATGCGGCTTGCGCTCGGCCCTTTCGCGCTCGACAGCGGTGAAGATCCGCTGCGTGAAGCGCTCGCCATGTGCGCCGAGCGTCTTCTCGATGCGGCGGATATCGACCATGTCGGAGCCGATGCCGAGGATCATCGCGCCGTTCCCTCGCCCGCCTCAGCCATAGATCCGCTCGACGCCGGAAATCGCCGGCTTGTCGCGCAGGCTCGCGAGAATCGCGTTGAGATGGGCGACGTCGAACACCTCGACATCGATCGTCACATCGGTGAAATCGGGCGCTTGGCGCGTCATCTTCACATTGTCGATATTGCCGCCGTGATCCGCGATCGTCTGGGCGATCTGCGCGAGGGAGCCGGGCTCGTTGCGCGAGGAGAGCGCTATACGGGTCGGAAAGCGGGCCGGCGGGGCGTCCGGGTCGATGTCCCAGCGCACGTCGAGCCAGCGGGTCGGCTCGTCCTCGTAGGCCTGCAGGGCCGAGGACTGGATCGGATAGATCGTCACCCCCTCGCCCGGCGTCAGGATGCCGACGATGCGGTCGCCCGGCACCGCGCCGCCTTCGCTCGCGAAATGCACCGGCAGCTCTGCGTTGATGCCGCGGATCGGCACCGGCACGGCGCCGGGCATCTCCGGCACCTTGAACTTCAGGGGCCGGGAATCGCCGAGCTCGAACCAGCCCTCGCCCTTCGGCGCGGGGCCGGCGGCGCGCTCGTCCTTGTAGTCGGGATGGACGGCGCGCAGCACGTCCTCGGGGCGGATCTCGCCGCGCCCGACCGCCGCGAACATCTCCTGCACGGAGCCGCGCGCCAGGCGCGGCAGCACGGCGGTCAGCCGCTCCTCGTTGAGCTTGCGGCCGGCGCGGGTGAAGACGCGCTCCACCATCGCGCGGCCGAGGCCGGAATATTGAGCGCGCGAAGCGGCGCGCGTGGCGCGGCGTATGGCGTAGCGGGCCTTGCCGGTGACGACGATGGATTCCCAGGCCGAGGGCGGCACCTGGCTCTTGGCCGTGATGATCTGCACCTCGTCGCCGTTCTGCAATTCGGAGACGAGCGGCGCGGTCTTGCCGTTGATCTTGGCGCCGACGCAGGTATTGCCGATATCGGTGTGGACCGCATAGGCGAAGTCGATCGGCGTCGCCTTCCGCGGCAGCGCGATCAGGCGGCCGTTGGGCGTGAAGCAGAAGACCTGGTCCTGGAACAGCTCGAGCTTGGTGTGTTCGAGGAACTCCTCGGGAT
>JBDHTH010000285.1:0-4735 GCA_039808545.1 Phreatobacteraceae bacterium
ATGCGCGGCCGCGTGCTCGTCGCTCGCGAAAGGAGCCGCGGCGGCGGCCTGGTAGAATGCGGGATCGAAATGCGGGCTGCGCGCGATGGCGGCGATCGCATCGGACGGTCCTTCCCGCCGTGCCTTCTCGACGATGCCGTGCCATGCGGCGTCGGCGGGGTGCGGGGCGGGGAAGATCGAGCCGCGGCCTTCGCGAAAGCCGTCCCGGTCGTAGTGCTCCAGGAGCGATCCGGCATGGCCCGCAAGGTCGCGGTACCGCGCCCGATAGGCCGCCGGGTCGAAATGCCTGGAAGGACGGAGGCCTGTAGCCTCGCCGCGCAGGACGTAGTGCAGCGCCGCGCCGAGATCGGACCGGAACCGTCGCCCGGCCTCGGCTTCGTAATGCGCGCGGTCGAAGAAAGGGCTTCGGCCGACGGCGAGCGCCTGGGAGACGCGCAGCCAATCGCCGGGCAGCTTGGCGGGCGACACGCTTGAGCTCCCTTTCCGGATTCCTCGCGGCGCGCCGAAAGTGGGAGGCCGGCGCGCGAAACATGGCTCCAGCATAGGGCGGCCGGGCGCGCCCGTCATTCCCGGACGATGAAACGGCGCTGGCCGCCGCCTCGCGGGCGCGCAAACGGCGCGCGGGCGATCCCCACGCGCCGCAGTCGTCGAGGGCTCAGCCCTTCTTAACGTTCCAGAACGGGATCAGCTCCGGCATGCCGATCATCCCCGAGAGATTGCGCAGCGCGGCCGGCTGGAACCATTGGCCGAAATAGGCGTGCGGCACGAAGTTCCAGGCATTGTCCTGGATCTCGCGCGCCACCTGCTTGCGCGCCGCGTCGTCCGGCGCGACCGCCCATTTGTCGCGGAGCTGCTCGTGCTTCTCGTCCAAGGGCCAGCCGAACCAGCCCTTCTCGCCGTTCGCGGCATGGCCCGAGAGGGCGATCGGGTTGCCGAAGGCGTTGACCGAGCCGGAGGTGAAGAAGACGTTCCAGCCGCCCTCGGTGGGCTTGGACTTCACGGCGCGGCGGGTGACGACGCCGCCCCAGTCGGAGGCCTGCAGCGAGACCTTGAAGCCGGCTTCCTGCATCCATTGCGCGATCAGCGTCGCGGCGTTGTTCATGTATGCGATGTTGGTGGCCTGCAGCACCACGACCTCGCGCCCGTCATAGCCCGATTCCTTGATGAGCTGGCGGGCCTTGTCGAAATTCTGCTTGCCGGTGTTGAACCAGCCGATATTGGCGTCGTTCTCCATGGGCGTGCCCATGCCGAACAGCGAATAGCAGCCCTTGAAATACTCCTCCTTGCCGAAGGTCGCCTTCATCACCTCGGTCGGATGGATCAGGTGCAGCATCGCCTGCCGCGCCTTCACGTTGTCGAAGGGCGGGTGCAGGAAGTTGAGGCGCACCCAGCCGAGCTGGCCCTGCTTGTTCAGCACTTCCAGCTTGATGGCCTTCTCGTCGCTGAGCGTATCGAGCAGGTCGACATTCGGGTATTCGATGAAGTCGATCTCGCCCGAGCGGATCGCCGCGATCGCGGTCGCCTCGTCGGCGACGTTCTCGAAGACCACCCGGTCGACATAGACGACCTTGCCGCCCGAGGTCTGGTTGGCGGGCTCGGAGCGCGGCACGTAGTTGGGGTTCTTGTCGTAGACGTAGCGCTGGCCCTGGACGAGCGCGTCCTGGTTGAAGGTGAAGGGGCCCGAGCCGATGATCGTCTGGACCTGCTGCATCGGGTCGGTCTGCGCTTCCTTCTCGCGCATGATGTAGCAGACATTGGTGCCGGCCTTGGCGAGCCAGTCGACGAGGAGCGGGTAGGGCTCCTTCATCACCATCTGGAAGGTCTTGTCGTCCTTGATCGGGGTGTCGGCGAGGCGCGCCGCCATGTGCTGGCCGCCGCCGTCGCGCGCCATCCAGCGGCGGATCGAGGCGACGCAGTCCTTGGCGGTCACGGGCGTGCCGTCCGTGAACTTCAGCCCGTCGCGCAGCTCGAAGGTGTAGAGCTTCTTGTCGTCGGTCACGCCCCATTTGGAGACCATCTGGGGCTTTGCGACGTATTGGTCGTCGGTCCCGAACAGCGTGTCGTAGACCATGCCGGCGTGGTACGACGTCATGTTGGCGGTGGTCCAGATCGGGTCGAAGACGCGCAGGTCCCCGTGCAGCACGGCCTTGAGCGTCCGCGCGGCGGGGGGCGCGGCCTGCGCCCTGACGGTGGCCGGGTTGGCGAGCAGCGCTCCGGCCGCGAGCGAACCTTGAACGAAACGGCGTCTGTTGATCGTCATGTCTGTTCCCTCGAGTTTGTCGTTGCGATTGCGGGTCCGATCGTTCCCAAGCCTGGCGGGCAGCCGTCACACCACGAGGCGGCCCTCCGGCAGCGGGTCATGCGGCCAGAGCGGGCGCATGATCTTGCGATAAGGATAGTCGCGGACGTCGAGATGCGACGGCCCGCCGCCATCCGTGTAGATCACCTCCTGGGCGATCGGCCCGTAGGCGGCGTAGAAATGGTTCGTCGACTTGACGCTGACGATCTTCTTCTTGGCCGGATCGATGCCGACGCTGGTGAAGATCTCGAGGCCGAGGGCCTGCGAGCGGTGCGCGATCAGCGACACCTCGATGCCGCCGACGCGGATGCCCGCGACATTGCCGACCGGCACCTTGGCGGTGCCGAAGCTCTGGCGCACATCCTCGGCGAGGCCGATGACCGTCACCTCGGCATCGATCGGCAGGCCGGAGCTCGGCGCGGTCTTGCCGCCGAAGCGCAGGGGAATCGTCGCGCCGAGGCCGGCCGCGTGGCAGAACTCGACCGCGACCGGGTCCCAGATCGGGCCGATCGCCGCGTCCTCGATGCCGCGCTCCAGCATGCGGCGCAGGATGTTGGTGTTGTCGGAGGCGGCGCCCCCGCCCGCATTGTCGGTTGAATCGCCGATCACCACGGGCTTGCCGGGCGGAGCTGCCAATGCCCGGTCGAGCGCCTCGTCGAGCGGCGTCACGGGCGGGTGGAACGTGCCCTTCAGCGCGCGGAACGCCTCCCCGATCCGCGTCGCGAGGGCATCGCCGGCCGGCTTGGCGTCGTTGGTGATGACCAGCACGCGCGTGCCGATCTCCGGCACGTCGCCCTGCTGGAAGCCGTGCGCGAGCGAGACCGACAGGACGCCGTCCCTGCCCTCATAGGCCGTCATCTTGTCGACGAAGGAGCGTCCCGGCTCGCGGGTGGTCGGCACCAGCTCGATCATCCGGCAGTCATAGAGCGACATCCTCGGCTTCACCTGGCCGCGGATGGTCTTCAGGATGATGTCGACCAGCTCCTCGGCGCGCTCGACGAAGTCGATATGCGGATATTCCTTGTAGAGGATGACCGCGTCGGCGAGGCGGATGCGCTTCTCGGTCAGGTGGCAATGCGGATCGAGCTCGACGCCGATCGGCACCTTGGGGCCGACGATGGCGCGGACATGCTCTAGGATGTCGCCCTCGCAATCGTCATAGCCATGCGCGACCATGGCGCCGTGCAGGCCGAGCAGCACGCCGTCGACCGGCATGGCGGCGCGGAGCTGGCCGAGGATCTCGTCGCGCATCCCCTCGTAATCGGCCTTGGAGCAGGTGCCGGAGGGCTCGGCCCAGAAGCAGGAGCCTTCGATAAGCGTGAAGTTCTCCTGGCGGGCGCGCTGGCGCGCCACATAGAGCGGCGCGGTCGTGTGGGTGGCGCGGTCGGGGTGCTGGCCGGGCGGAAAATAGGCGGCGGCGAAATTCGCGCGGTTGGTCGGGATCGGCGAAAAAGTGTTCGTCTCGGTCGCCAGGGACGCGGCAAAAATCTTCATCGGAGCCTGCTGCTGACAAAACTTCCCGCTGGCACGACGCTATCGGCAGATTTGGCGTTTGCCAATCCGATCGGCGATTGCCTGGGCCGCGCCCGTCACATGACCCGTATGAAAGGCGCGCGTCGCGCCCTCGCTCCTCGCATCGGCTAAGACTCGATTCACCGAAACGGCGATTCAGCGCTTCGCAACCATCTTCCTTAGGCCGATCGGAACCGCCCCCGGCGCATTCTCCCCGCAACGACACGGCACAAGCCGGCGTTTGGGGACGTTGGACAGATGGACTTCAAGGCCATTCTTCGCCGCGCCGCCGGGGCGCGGCTGCCACAGGCGTGCGCCGCCCTCGCCCTGCTGGTCGGGGCGGTGGCGGCGGCGCCGGTCGCGGGCCGACCCGAGGCCGCGCTCACGGCGGCGGCGGTCGAGACGCCGGCCCGGCCCGGCGGCATCATCTTCAACGACGCGCCGGTGATCGCCGGCGAGCCGGCGATCGTCACGCTCGCGGCCGGCGGGCCGTTCGGCGGCGACATGCTGCTATGGGCGGGCGGGCCGCGCGAAGCCGCGATCGCCCTGCTGATCGATGCCAGGACGGCGCCGCGCGCCGCGATCGCGCCGATGCTGCGCAATGCCGATCTCGCGGTGACGGACCGCCATGCCGCGCCGGCGCTCGCCAGCAAGTTCGGCGAGCTCCGCATATGGGACGCGACCCTCATCGGCAAGGCCGGCGCGCGGCGCTGCGCCGTCTTCGCGAGCCATGGCCCGCAGACGCTGGCGGTGGCGGGCTGGCTCTGCAATGCGGGGCCGGATCTCGTCGACCGCCGCTCGCTGCGCTGCTTCGTCGACCGGCTGTCGCTGCAGAACGTCGTCGACGACGAGCCGGTCATCGCCGCGATGGCGGCGGTAGAGCAGCGCCGCGCGAAATGCGCGCTCTTCGAGGCCCCGGCCCGC
>JBDHTH010000286.1:0-4729 GCA_039808545.1 Phreatobacteraceae bacterium
GTTCTCCGTTGCTGGCCTGTCAGGCGGTGGGTTGGGGAGCGGCGCCGGGCTTGGCGACCGGCGCGCCCTTGTGGGTGATGGCGACGGCGGGCGGGCCGCTCGCCCCGGCGGCGGGGGTCGACAGCCGCTGGAACTTCTCGCGCTTCAGCCGCACCTGGATCATGTGCGGGCAGCGATGATCGTCGTGGTAGAGTTCCTGGCAGTGCATGCAGTAGATGCACTCGTTGACGTTGATCTGCCCCTCGGGGTGGATCGACTGGACCGGGCACTCGTTGGCGCAGCGCTGGCAGGGCGAGCCGCATTCGGGCCAGCGCTTCAGCCATTCGAACATGCGGATGCGGCCGGGGATCGCGAGCGCCGCGCCGAGCGGGCAGAGATAGCGGCAGTAGAAGCGCTCGATGAACAGGCCGATCGACAGCAGCGTCAGCGCGAACACCACGAAGGGCCATTCGCGGGCGAATTTCAGGATGATCGCGGTCTTGAAGGGCTCGACCTCGGCCAGCACCTCGGCCAGCGCCATCGAGTAGAAGGACAGGCCGAACAGGCCGAGGAAGATCATGTACTTGATCGGCCACAGCCGCTCATGCAGCCAGAACGGCACCTTGACCTGCGGCACCTTCAGCCATTGGGCGAGATTGTTGGTCAGCTCCTGGAGCGCGCCGAAGGGGCAGAGCCAGCCGCAGAACGGGCCGCGGCCCCAGAACAGCAGGCCCGCCGCGATCGCCGCCCACAGGATGAAGACGAGCGGGGCGGCGAGGAAGAACTCCCAGTTGAAATTGGTGATCAGCGAATTGGTGAAAGTGAGCACGTTCACCACGGAGAGCTGCGCGTTGGCGTACCAGCCGAGCCAGACGAGCGCGAAGGCGAGATAGCCCCGGCGCACCCAGACGCGCATCGCCGGGCGGCGCGACAGCCAGTCCTGGAAGAAGAAGATCGCGGTCAGCACCAGCAGCGCGAAGACCGTGATGCCGATCTTCACCGTGTTCATGTGCCACATCCGGACCCAGAGCGGCTCCTCGCTCGCCTCGAGTGGCGTCATGACGTCGGCCGGCGCCTTCGGCGCGGTGGCGGCCGCCGGCGCGGGGGCCGGGATGGGGGCAGCCTCGACCTTCACGTAGAGGTCGGGCAGCGTGTAGCCGAGATGGAAGGGGAGCGTCGCCTTGTCGCGCGCGCCCCAAGCGCGCTGCGCCAGCAATTGCAGGTCCCAGGGCGCCAGCACGTCGAAGGTGAAGTCGTCAGGCACGACGAAGAGCGCGATCTCCTTCAGCCGTGGGGCGCCCTCGGCCGCCAGCTCGGCGAGCCGGGTATGGTTGCGGTCGCGAAAGCGCACGCCCTGGCCGTCCTGGATCAGCTCGATGCGGTCGAAGATGCCGCCGCGCACATAGCCCGAGCCCTTGAACGAATAGGCGCCGTCGCCCGCGACCAGGATGGCGTGCCGGCCCGGCCCGAGCCGGCTCTTCAGCCGCGCATAGCCGTCCGGCCCGAGCAGGCTCATGCCGATCTCGGGAACGCTGACGGGGGCGACATAGAGCTCGATGAAGGTCTCGCCCGGATCGCCGCGCTCCGGGCGCGCCGCCGCCGTCGCCTCGCCGGCCCGGCTGAACGCCTCGCTCACCTCGCCGACCGTCAGGCGCAGGGCGCGCACCGAGCCGTCGCCGACGAGGCTCTGCCAGTCGCGGACCCCGGTTCTCGAAAGATCGAGCGTGCGGACCTGGCGCGGCGCCGGCGTCTCGGCCGCGACCACGCCGCCGCCGAGCCGGCCGCTGCGGATGAGGCGCACGGCCGAGCGCACCACGCTGTCGCCGATGACCAGCACCGTGACGGTGGCGCCGCTGACGATGTCGACCTGGGGCGGGCGCTCGGCGCCGGCCGCGACGCGGCCGAGATCGCGGCCGATCAGCGTGTTGAACGCCGCGATCACCTTCGGCTCGGGAATGCCGATCAGGACGATCGGCTCGTGATGCTCGACGAGCTTGAGGCCGCGCAGCACGCCCTTCGCGTCGATGCCGACGACGATATGGATCGGCTTGCCCGAATAGCCGACCGCGCTGGTGAAATCGGAGTTGAGATAGGCGTAGCCCGCGAGCTCGGCGCCGCGCCAGACCGGGACGAGCGGCGGCTCCCCGGCCGGCTCGCCGAAGCGGTCAGCGCCGGGAAACAGATCCGCCGGCTGTACCTTCGCGAGGAACTCAGGCAGCCGCCCGGCCTGCGCCGCCGGCGCCGCGAGCGCCAGCAGGACGAAGACCAGCCACGCGGCGATCGGCGCGAGGATCGCGTGTCGGACGAGCGGACGCATGTGCTCGGTCCGATGCGGCACGGTGTTCCGGTTGCGGCTCAAGGCATCGGGCTTTCATCGGCCAGGGCGGATGCCAGACAAGTAAGCCGCTGTTCCCAAACCTCTTTGTGCTGGAACAAACAGCGCGGCGAATGTCGATGCGACACTTCCCGCGTCGGGAAAGGGAGGCATCCCATGACGCGCCTCACGGTCGAGCCGCACAGGCCGGTCGGATCGCTGGAAGAGCTGTTCGCGATCGCGGCTTCCGTTGCGAGCCGGGAGACGGAGGCCTATGCGGCCCTCGCGGTGCGGATGCGGCAGGCGGATCGCGCCGACCTCGCGGCATTGTTCGAGAGCCTTGCGGCGGGAACGCGCCCCCTGCGCGACGATGCGGTCGATCGCTACCGGCGCCTGACCGGCCGGGAGCCGCAGCTTGCGACGCCGCTTGCCGGCGCGATGCCGCCGTTCGACGACGAAGGCGCCGCCACGGCCGCGCCCGAGCTCGCCAGCGCCTATGGCGCGCTCGCCATGGCGGTGCGCAATGCGGAGCGTGCCTTCGGCTTCTGGACCTATGTCGCGGCCCATGCGCCCGCGCTCGATGTGCGTCGGACGGCCGAGCAGATGGCACGCCAAGGGCTGGCGCGCGTGGCGACGCTCCGCTGCGAGCGCCGGCGTGCGTTCCATGAAGAGCGCAGTGCCGCCAAAGCTTTCGAGCCATGGACGCTTGAAGCCATCGAGCGGAAATTGGCCGATCTGCTCCAGCGCGAGGCGCGGCAAGCCATCCCCGAAACGGAAGCTCGGCGGCTCGAGCGCCTGACCGCCAGGGCTCGCACCCGTGCCGAGGCGCTGCGCGAAGCGCCGCTGGACGTTCCGCGCCGCCTGCGGCACCTGCGCGCCGACCGGATCGCGCATGGCAGCACCGCAGCCGAGCTGCTCCTGGAGTGCTATCTCGATCTCGCCGAGCAACTGCCCGCGCAGGGAGCGCGCGAGCGCGCCCAGCGCTATGCCGCCGAGATCCTGAGCGGAGACGGTGCCGCAGGGGCCCGAAAACAACCCCGCGAGGCTCCGGAAGAGTCCCGCTAAGATCGGATTAGGCCGGCAGATCTCACGGCCGGTTCCAGCAATGCCGCCAGACCGTCTTCACTCGGCGGCGAGCAGCACGCCCGTCGCCAGCCGGCGGTACTCGCTCGGCGACGTCCCGACATATTTCCTGAAGACGCGCGAGAAATATTGCGAGCTGGAAAAGCCGAGCTCGAAGCTGATCTCGGTCACCGAGCGGTCGGTCTCGATCAGGCGGCGGCACGATTGCTTGATGCGGAAGCGCTGCCGGTAGTCGTTGGGCGACATGCCGAGCTCGCGCTTGAACAGCGCATAGAGCTGGCTGTGGCCGTAGCCGGTCTCCTTGGCGAGCGCCTCGATCGGCGCGCGGCCGGCCGGATCGGCGCGAAGGCTTTTCTCGAGCTGCACGATCGAGGCGTTGGCGCAGTCCTTCGACGAGCGGCCCGCCGCCTGGCTCCAGAAGCCGATGAGGGCCGCGTAGAGGCGGCTGCGGATCTCGGCCTTGAAGATCGGCGATCCGAGGAAGATGCGCTCGTCGGCGAAGCGCTGGCCGAGCTCGGCCAGGGTCCGCGCCGTCGCGGCGTCGAGATCGATCGGCGCGTGCACCGCGTTGGCGTTCTCGATCAGGGCGCGAAGCTCGGAGGGCGGCATCAGGCCGGGATTGCGTTCCGCCTCGTCGATCGGCTTGAAGACCAGCCAGATGACGCGGCTCGGCGTGTAGACGCCGTTGACGATGCGATGCGAGGAGCCGGGGCGGAACGCGAAGGCCTGCCCACCCTTGATCTGCGCCAGCCGCTCGTCCTCGAATTCCCAGCAGGCTTCGCCCGACAGCACGAACAGGAACTCGGTGCCCTCGTGCTCCTCCCAGCTGTCGGCCGTCATCTCGGCGCGGCGGAAGTGGCACATGCCGAAGGTCGAGAGTTCGGGCGCGCCGAAATCGGAGCCGCGGAAGAAAGGCTGTCTGTCGAGGAGCTGGGAGCCGAGCATGGCCGCGATGCTATGCCGAAATTTCCGCTTTCGTCAGCCCTTCACGCCCGACATCGTCATGCTTTCGATCACGAAGCGCTGCGCGACGATGAAGACCAGCACGAGCGGCAGGATCGCCATCGTGGCGGCCGCCATGATCACGGAGAGCCGTGCCGAGCCCATGACGCCCTGGAGCGCCACCACGCCGACCGGCAGGGTCATGGCGTCGAAGCTGCGGATGAGGACGAAGGGGGAGACGAAATTGTTCCAGCTCGCGATGAAGGTGATGATGCCGAGCGTCGCGAGCGCCGGCCCGAGCTGCGGCACGCTGACCTTCCAGAAGATCGTCCAGTAGCCGGCCCCGTCGATCAGCGCCGCCTCCTCCAGCTCGCGCGGCTGGCCGAGCATGAACTGGCGCATCATGTAGAC
>JBDHTH010000287.1:0-4728 GCA_039808545.1 Phreatobacteraceae bacterium
GGCGGGGTCAGGATCGGCGATTGCGTCGCCGTGTTCGCGCAGGGACCGATCGGGCTATGCGCCACGGCCGGTGCCCGGCTGATGGGCGCGACGCGGATCATCGCGGTGGAGAGCATTCCGGAGCGGCAGGCGATGGCGCGCAGGCTCGGCGCGGACGAGATCGTCGATTTCTCGCTAGGTGATGCGGTCGAGGAGATCATGCGCCAGACCAATGGTCGCGGCGTCGACGTCGCGATCGAAGCGCTGGGGCGGCAGGAGACCTTCGCGGCCGCATTGCGCGTGCTGCGCCCCGGCGGCACGCTATCTTCGCTGGGCGTCTATTCGAGCGACCTCACCATCCCGCTCGGCGCTTTCGCGGCAGGGCTCGGCGACCATCGCATCGTCACCACGCTCTGCCCCGGCGGCAAGGAGCGGATGCGCCGCTTGATCGACGCCGTCGCGTCTGGCCGGGTCGACCTGGGACCGCTGGTCACGCATCGCTTTCCGCTCGAACGCATCAAAGACGCCTACGAGCTGTTCGGGCATCAGCGCGACGGCGTGCTCAAGGTCGCGATAACTCCCTGAGGATCTGGGCGTGGATCAACGTGTCGCCGACCCTGCTCCGCAGAAGCTGATACTTCGCCCGGACGGGGCGAGAAGCCGGGCCGGCTGGCCGCAGCGCCTGCTCGGCGTGCTTTGGTCGCATCGCTGGTTCGCCTTGGCGCTGGCCGTCGCGACGGCCATCGCCGCATGGCAGGTTGCCCGGGTGCTCTTCGGCCCTGCCGTCGTGGTCGACGTTGCCCGACGCGGCGACCTCATTCAGACGGTCGTCGCCAGCGGCCATGTCGAAACGCCGTACCGTGTCGAGATCGGCAGCCAGATCACCGGCACGGTCGACGAGGTTCTGGTCGAAGAGGGAGAAACCGTCAGGAAGGGACAAGCCCTGATCCTTCTCGACAGCCGCGAACTCAAGGCGGCTGTCGTGCAGGCGCAGGGCGCCGTGGCGCAGGCCGAGGCGCGGCAGCGGCAGTTGCTGGAGCTGACGCTGCCCTCGGCGAGAGAGGCGCTCGTCCAGGCGCAGGCCATTCTGCTCAACGCGCAACAGGCTTACGATCGCGCGGCACAGCTTCTCAACAAGGGCGCGGAGACCCGCGCGGCGGTCGATGATGCCCGGAAGGCGCTCGATGTCGCGCGCACGCAGGTGCGGAGCGCCGAGTTTCAGGTCTTCACGGCCAGCCCGGGCGGCAGCGACGCCGTCATGTTGGAGACCGCGCTCGCCCAGGCGCGCGCCAATCTCGAAAGTGCCGTCTCGCGTCTCGCCTATGCGACAATCGCCGCCCCGCGCGACGGCGTCCTGATTTCGCGCGCGGTCGAGCGCGGAACAGTCGCTCAACCGGGCAAGGCCTTGATGGTCCTCGCTCCGCATGGGGAGACGCAGCTCGTCATCCAGCTCGACGAACGCAATCTGGGGCTCGTCAAGCTCGGCCAGCCGGCCCTGGCCTCGGCCGACGCCTATCCGGATGACCGGATGCCGGCGAAAGTCGTCTACATCAATCCGGGGATCGACATCACGCGCGCGTCGGTCGAGGTGAAGCTCAGAGTATCGGAGCCGCCGCCCTATTTGCGTCAGGATATGACCGTCTCGGTCGATATCGAGACCGCCAGGCGCAACGAGACGCTCGTCGTTCCCACCCGCGACGTTCACGACGCAAGCTCCGCTTCGCCCTGGGTCATGGGCCTGCGCGACGGGCGCGCCGTCAAGCGGCCCGTCAAGCTCGGGCTGCGCGGCCAGGGCAGCGTCGAGATCGTCGACGGGCTCGTCGCGGGCGACATGGTGGTGCCGATCGGCTCGGGGGTGGTCACCGGGCAGAAGATCAGGGCGATCCGGCCATGATACGCTGGCTGCCTTTCGTCTGGACCGGCGCGCTGCGCTTTCTCGGCGAAGGACGGCTGCAGACGGGCTTCATCGTCGGCGGCATCACGATCGGCGTCGCCGTGATCGTCTTCATGTCGGCGATGCTGGCCGGCCTCGAGGCGAATTTCATCAAGCGCGTGCTGACGTCCGAGCCACAGATCCTGCTCATCTCCCCAGTGCAGACCGCGCGCTCGCTTCGCAACGGTCCGAACGAGATCGAAGATGCCATCGTGCAGCGGCCGAGCCAGCGTGTGATGTCGGTCGATCAATGGCAGGCGATCGCCTATCGCATGGAAACGCTGCCCGCCGTCACGGCGGTGGCGGCCAGCATGACGGGCTCGGCCCTGGCGGTTCGCGGCGATGCCAGCCGGTCCGTCACGCTCATCGGCATACAGCCGGAGAGCTACCTCAAGGTCGTTCGGCTGTCGGACTATGTCGTCGCGGGCCAATTGCGTCTGAGCAGCGACGACATCCTCATCGGGATCGATCTTGCGAATGATCTCGGCGCGAATGTCGGCGACAAGATCGTGCTGAGCAGCAATGGCGGCACCAGGCGCACGCTGACGATCACGGGGTTGTTCGACTTCGGCAACAAGGGCGCCAACCAGCGCAACACCTATGTCGCGCTGCGCACCGCGCAATCGCTGCTCGGGGTCATCGGCGGCGTCACCGAAATCGGGCTGACGATCCGCGACATCTACGATGCCGAGATCATCGCGCGGGAGATCCAGGCTTCGAACGTGGTTGAAGCCGATAGTTGGATCAAGACCAATGCGCAGTTCTTCACCGCCGTGCAGGCTCAGAAGAACACGAATACGCTGATCCGCTTGTTCGTCGGCCTCTCGGTCGCTTTCGGCATCGCCGCAGTGCTCGTGGTGTCGGTCATTCAGCGTTCCAAGGACATCGGCATCCTGCGCGCGATGGGCGCGACGCGCGGCCAGATCCTGCGCATCTTCCTGCTCCAGGGCGGGTTGCTCGGCTTTGCCGGCTCGCTCGGCGGGTCGGTGCTCGGCGCGGCCGCGCTGATATATTGGCACAGCGTCGCGCGACAGGCGGACGGCAGTGAATTCTTTCCGCTGATCATCGAACCGGGCCTGTTCGTCGCGACCGCGCTGCTCGCCACCCTGACGGGCGTCGCGGCCGCCATGGCGCCGGCGCTGAGGGCCTCGCGTCTCGACCCGGTGGAGGCGATCCGTGGCTGAGCCGATCCTGGCGCTGAAGTCCTTGCGCAAGTCCTATGGTGTCGGGCTACCGACCGAGACCGAAGTGCTGCATGGGATCGACCTCGAGCTCGAGAGCGGCGGCTTCGTCGCGCTGGTCGGCCCGTCGGGCTCCGGCAAGAGCACGCTTCTGAACATCATCGGCCTGCTCGACCGACCCACCAGCGGCGAGCTCTTCATCGCGGGGCGCGCGACGAGCGAGCTCGATGACGCCGAGCTCACGCATCTGCGCGGTCATCGGATCGGCTTCGTCTTCCAGTCTCATCTCCTTATTTCGGCCTTCAGCGCGCTTGAGAACGTGATGATGCCCATGGTGGTCGCGCGCGGGCGGGCCAGCGAGGAGATCGAGACGCGCGCCTTGAACCTTCTCGATCGGATGGGGCTCTCGCAGGTCGTGAACAATGGCGCGCTGAACATGTCTGGGGGCCAGCAGCAGCGCGTCGCGGTGGCGCGGGCACTCGCGATGCAGCCCGCTCTCGTCCTTGCCGACGAGCCGACAGGAAACCTCGACAGCCAGTCGGCGGAAGGCGTTTTCGCGTTGATGCGCGAGGAGAATTTGTCCTCCGGCACGAGCTTCTTGATCGTGACGCACAATATGGCCCTGGCCCGTCGTTGCGACCGGATCATCACAGTGGTCGATGGGCGTATCGTCGGGAATCCGGGCTGACCATGGCCGTCGCGAAAGCGACAGTCGATCTTGATCGAGCGCAAGGAGCGCGCGGCTTTCGGGAAGCATGCTTGTGATCGATTCATAGGAAAAAAACCATGCGTTCTGCGCCGCGAGCCGGCTTGGCCGGAAGATCCAATCGGCAACAGCTCTACAGGGAGGAGACGCTCGGCTCGGAGGCCTTTTCGGCGATCGACCGCATGCGAGAAGCGTCGATCGCGAAGCTCACCGGCGGGTTTTCGCCGATAGCCTTGGCCCTGGCTTATCTTGACTGGGCCATCCATCTTGGGACCGCGCCCGGCAAGCAGCTCGAGCTCGCCAACAAGGCGGCACGCAAGGCGGCGCGCCTGAGCGCTCACATGGCGTCGGGCCTGTTTCAGGCGGATGTCGACCCCTGCATCGAGCCGTTGCCCGGCGATCGCCGCTTCGCGGCGCCGGAATGGAACACGCAGCCCTTCAGCTTTCTGAAGCAGGCCTTTCTGCTGAATCAGCAATGGTGGCACAACGTCACGCATGAGGTGCCGGGCGTCGAGCGACATCACGAAGAGGTCGCCTCCTTTGTCGCCCGCCAGATCCTCGACGTCTTCTCCCCCTCCAACAACCCGCTGACCAATCCGGAGGTGATCGCGCGCGCCCGCGAGACCGGAGGCGCCAATTTCATCGAAGGCTGGCGAAACTGGGTCGAGGATCTGCAGCGCCAGCTCGCCGGCCAGCCACCGGCCGGCGTGGAGCGCTTCGTCGTCGGGCGGGACGTGGCGGTTACGCCCGGCAAGGTGGTCTTCCGCAACCACTTGATGGAATTGATCCAGTACGCACCGACGACGCCAGCCGTCCACGCCGAGCCGATCCTCATCGTTCCGGCATGGATCATGAAATACTACATCCTCGACCTGTCGCCGGAGAATTCGCTGGTGCGATACCTCGTCGGCAAGGGGTACACGGTCTTC
>JBDHTH010000288.1:0-4727 GCA_039808545.1 Phreatobacteraceae bacterium
GTCGTCTATCACGGCCGCTCCGAGCAGAAGGACGTGCCCTACAAGTACTATCCGAGCCTCGTCGACATGGCGCGCGACGTGAACCTGCTGGTCTCGGTCGCCCCCGGCGGCAAGTCGACCTATCACATCATCAATGCCGAGGTGCTGAAGGCGCTGGGGCCGGACGGCGTCGTCATCAATGTCGGCCGCGGCTCGGTGATCGACGAGAAGGCGCTGATCGAGGCGCTGCAAGACAAGACCATCGCGACCGCCGGCCTCGACGTGTTCGAGGACGAGCCGCGCGTGCCGGCCGAGCTGATCGCCATGGATCACGTCACGCTGCTGCCGCATGTCGGCTCCGCCTCGGTCCATACCCGCAACGCGATGGGCCAGCTCGTCGTCGACAACCTGAAGGCCTGGGCGGCCGGCAAGCCGCCGCTCACCCCCGTCGCCGAGACGCCCTGGCCGCCGAAGCGCGGCTGAAACCGGCCTTCATTTCAGCGATCGATCGAAGGGCGCGGCCGCCGGCCGCGCCCTCTTTTCATTGACTTTCGGCGTCACCATCTTTACGAGAGCGAACATTCATTCTCATGGATTGCCATGCCGCGCGCCGCCAATATTCCCAACCCATTGGAATCGCCCGGAAATACCGCGTCTGACCGGGCGGCTGAGCGCCGCGAGCATATCCTCGCGGCGGCCGAGCGCTGCTTCGCGCGCTCGGGTTTCCATGCGACCTCCATGCAGCAGATCTGCGCCGAGGCGCAGATGAGCCCCGGCAACCTTTACCGCTACTTTCCCTCCAAGGAGGCGCTGATCACCGGCATCTGCGCCCGCGACTGCGAGGCGGTGACGGCGGATTTCACCGCGGGCGGCGACCGCGACCCGTTCGAGGTTCTCTCCGAGCTCGCCCGCCACGCTTTCGACGAGATGCCGCGCCACAAGCTGGCGCTGCGCGCCGAGGTGCTCGCCGAGACCCTGCGCAACGCCGAAATCGCAAGCTTCTACCGCGAGGCCGACGCGACGATTCGCGACGGCATGCTGCAATTCGTCACCTCGGCGGTCGAGCGCGGCTACCTGCCGGCCGACATCGATCCCGAGCAGCTCGTCGAGCTGCTCAAGGTGATGGGCGACGGCTTCCTTGTCCGCCGCATCGTCGACCCCAATTTCACGACGCGTTCCGTCGCGTTCCTCGGCCAGTTGCTGCGGGCCGCGGCCAAGCCCAACCGTTCGGAAAGTTCTGAGCCATGAAATGGAGCCGCATCGTTGCCGCCGCGATCGTGATTGGCGCGATCGCCTGGATCGGCTCCGGCGTCATGACCAAGACGCCGGTCAAGGAACCCTCGGTGGCCGACGCGCCGCCGGCCTCCAGCCTGTTCAAGGTGGCGGTCATGACCGCCAAGGTCGAGCCGCACCGCCGCACGCTGGTGCTGTCGGGCCGCACCGAGGCCAGCAACCGCATGACGACCGTCACGCGCACCTCCGGCACGCTCGTCGAGCTGAAGATCCGCCGCGGCTCGCGCGTCAAGGCGGGCGACGTCATCGCGGTCCTGTCCGACGAGGCGCGCGACGCGCAGGTCACGCAGGCCCGCGCCCTCGTCCTGCAGCGTCAGGAGGAGATGAAGGCGCGCGAGCGGCTCGTCGCCTCGGGCGTCGCGCCGAAGCTGACCATGTCGAGCTTCGAGGCCCAGCTCAAGGCCGCCGAGGCGGCGCTGGAGCTCGCCGAGGCCGAGAAGTCGCGCCTCAACGTCGTCGCGGCCTGGGACGGCATCGTCAACGACGTGCCGGTGGTGCTCGGCCAGTCGCTGGCCGTCAACGCGCCGGTCGCCGAGCTGATCGCGCTCGATCCGCTGCTCGCGGTCGTCGAGGTCGCGGAGCGCAAGCTCGCGGGCGTCGCGATCGGCGAGCTGGCGGAGGTCCGCCTCGTCACCGGCGACAAGGTGCAGGGCAAGATCCGCTTCGTCGCGCCCCGCGCCTCGAACCAGACCCGCACCTTCCGCGTCGAGGTCGAGGTCCCGAACGCCGACGGCCGCATCCCGGACGGCCTGACCACCGAGGTCGCCATCCTGTTCGCGCCCATCGAGGCGACGCGCGTGCCGCGCTCCGCCCTCACCTTCTCAAGCGCGGGCGAGCTCGGCGTGCGCATCGTCGGCGAGGGCGACAAGGTCGGCTTCGTGCCCGTCAAGCCGGTCGAGGACCAGGGCGATTCCTATTGGGTCTCGGGTATCCAGGCCGACGCGCGGGTCATCGTCCAGGGCCAGGATTTCGTCCGCGAGGGCCAGGTGGTCGATGCCACCGCCCCGCCGACCACCGTCGGCAAGCTCTAGCTCTTGGGAATCGATCACTGTCCTGCGTTTTGTTCCACCGATCAAAACGCAGCGTGATCTCAGGCCGATACGCCGACGACATGAGGATCTGACGGATGCAACGCATCGTCGCCTATGCCATCAGCCACGCCAGGCTCACCCTGGCGGTTCTGCTGTTCCTGCTGGTCGCGGGCTTCATCTCCTATCGGACCATTCCGAAGGAGGCCGAGCCCGACGTCCGCATTCCGATCATCTACGTTCAGCTCACCCAGCGCGGCATCTCGCCGGAGGATTCCGAGCGGCTGCTGCTGCGCCCGCTGGAAACGCAGCTCAAGACCGTCGCAAACGTCAAGGAAATGCGCTCCACCGCCTTCGAGGGCGGCGGCTTCGTGCTGCTCGAATTCGAGGCGGGCTTCGATTCCAAGACCGCCCTCGCCGATGTCCGCGCCAAGGTCGACGACGGCAAGCGCGATATGCCGCGCGACGCCGACGAGCCGGTGGTGCGCGAGGTCAACCTCTCGGCCTTCCCGGTCATCGTCGTGGCGCTTTCGGGCGAGGTGCCGGAGCGCACGCTGCTGCGCATCGCCCGGCAGGCCAAGAACACGCTGGAGCAGATTCCGGGCGTGCTCCAGGCGGAGCTGCGCGGCGCGCGCGACGAGGTGGTCGAGATCATCGCCGAGCCTTCGCTCCTGAAGGCCTACAACGTCTCGCTCGACCAGCTCATCGCGATCACGCAATCCTCCAACAGCCTGATCGCGGCCGGCGCCCTGGAAGGCACGACCGGCCGCTTCGCCGTGAAGGTGCCGGCGCTGATCGAGAAGCCGCAGGACGTGTTGAGCATCCCCATCACGGCCTCGCCCGGCGCCGTCGTCACGCTCGGCGACGTCGCGGAAGTGCGCCCGACCTTCAAGGACGCGACCTCGGTAACGCGCGTCAACGGCCGCCCCGCCATGGCGATCGAGGTCTCCAAGCGCACCGGCGCCAACCTGATCGAGACGGTGGAGGCCGTGAAGGCGGTCGTCACCGAGATGCAGAAGACCTGGCCCGCGACCGTCAAGGTGACGTTCACGCAGGACAAATCGAAGACCATCCGCGAGATGCTGCACGAGTTGCAGAACTCGGTGATCACGGCCGTCATCCTCGTGCTGATCATCATGCTGACGGTGCTCGGCGGGCGCGCCTCGCTGTTCATCGGCCTGGCGATCCCCGCCTCCTTCCTGGCGGGCGTTCTCGGCCTCCAGCTTGCCGGGCTCACCGTCAACATCGTCGTGCTGTTCTCGCTGATCCTGGCGGTCGGCATGCTGGTCGACGACGCGATCATCGTCTCCGAATACGCCGAGCGGCGCATGGCCGAGGGCATGCAGCCGGCCGAGGCCTACAAGGAATCGGCCCGCGTCATGGCCGGGCCCGTCATCTCGGCGACGCTCACCCGCGTCGCCGCCTTCTCGCCGCTGCTGTTCTGGCCGGGCATCGTCGGCGAGTTCATGAAATACATGCCGATCACGCTGATCGCGACGCTGTCGGCCTCGCTCGTCTTCGCGATGATCTTCACGCCGACCCTCGGCGCCCTGCTCGGCCGCGCCTCCACTGTGCCGCATGACGAGCGCGCCAAGGACGACGGCTGGTACATGTCGACCGTCCGCAAGGCGGTGCATTATCCCGGCACGACGCTGCTGCTGGTCCTCGCGCTGCTGATCGGCGTGCAGGTCGCCTATTCCAAGCTCGGCAAGGGCGTCGAGTTCTTCCCGAATGTCGAGCCCGATTTCGGCCAGGTGCTGGTGCATGGCCGCGGCAACCTCTCGCTCGCCGAGAAGGACGCGGTGATGCGCGAGGTCGAGAAGCACGTTCTCACCATGAACGAGCTGAAGACCGTCTACACCCGCACGGGCGAGCAGCCGCACGGCTCCAACGAGATCACCGAGGACACGATCGGCGTCATCCAGTTCGAGTTCGTCGACTGGCGCCAGCGGCGCGGCGCCCATCTCATCATGGACGACCTGCGCGAGCGCACGAAGAACATCCCCGGCGTCTCGGTCGAGGTCGCGGCCCCGAAGGCCGGCCCGCCGACCGGCAAGGCGATCCAGGTGCAGATCACCGCGCTCGACCCGGACGTCATCCCGGCGGCGGCCGTGAAGGCGGCCGAAATCGTCGCCAAGGACCCGCGCGTGCGCGATCTCGACAACGGTCTGCCGCTGCCGGGCATCGACTGGACGCTCCAGATCGACAAGGCGGAGGCCGCCAAATACAGCGCCGGCGTCGCGACCGTCGGCACCGCCGTGCAGCTCGTCACCAACGGGCTGAAGGTCACGGAGTACCGGCCGAACGACAACGACAAGTCGGTCGACATCATCGTCCGCGTGCCGGCCGACAAGCGCACCCTCGATCAGATGGACGAGATGCGCGTGCAGACCGCGCAGGGCGACGTGCCGATCGGCAACTTCGTGA
>JBDHTH010000289.1:0-4716 GCA_039808545.1 Phreatobacteraceae bacterium
CGCCGCTCGCCGAATAGCCCTCGTTGAAGACGAGGTAGATCATGGCCGCGACGGCGGCCAGCCGCTCGGCGCGCTCGACGGCGCCCGGCGCCGCGAAGGCGACGCCGGCCTCGGCGATCCGCGCCTTGGCGCGGGTGATGCGCTGCTCCATCGCGGCCTCAGAGACCAGGAAGGCGCGCGCGATCTGCTTCACGCTCAAGCCCGAGACGATGCGCAGCGCGACCGCGATCTGCTGCGTCGCCGGCAGGTCCGGATGGCAGCAGATGAACAGCAGGCGGAGGATGTCGTCGCGGTAGTCGGCATCGTCGAGCCGGTCGGCCGCCATGGCCTCGGCATCCTCGCGGTCGGAGAGCACCGCCTCGTTGGGCAGCGCCGTCTCGCGCGCCGCGCGGCGCAGCCGGTCGATGCCGCTGTTGCGGCCGACGAGGATCAGCCAGGCGGCGGGATCGCGCGGCGGGCCGTTGCGCGGCCAGTTCGCGAGGGCCTTGAGGCAGGCTTCCTGAAAGGCTTCCTCGGCCGTGTCGAGGTCGCGGAAATAGCGCAGCAGCGCGGCGACAGCCTGCGGGCGGGCGGCGGCGAGCGCCGCGTCGATATGGGCGACGTCGTTCATCCGGTGGCGGCCCGCTGGTTGAAATAGGCGATCGGCCGGATCTCGTAGGAGCCGGTATCGGGGTTGGCGGCGGCAAGCTCGCGCGCCGTCTCGATCGCCTCGTCGAGGGAGGCGCAATCGATCACGTAGAAGCCGAGAAGCTGCTCCTTGGTCTCGGCGAAGGGGCCGTCGAGGATGATCGGCTCGGCCCTGGTCTTGCGCAGCGTGGTGGCGGCGGTGGTCGGCAGGAGGCGCGCGACCGGCCCCAGCCGGCCCGCCTTGGCGAGCTTGTCCTGGACCGCGTGGAGGCGCGCCATGACGGCCTCGTCCTCCTCGCGGGACCAGGCGCCGACGACGTCTTCGCGGTTGTAGCAGAGGATGGCGTAGAGCATGGGCGTGTCCCGTTTCTCGTCAAGGACGCGCCAGGCGCGGCGGTCCCGACATCGGACCGGACTATAGCCCGCTTTTTTCGCGGGTCCGCCGTTCGCCGCTCAGCCCGCGCCGCGGCGTCCGAACACGGGCGGCTGTCCGGCCCGCGCGACCGGCGACGGCATCGGCGCGGGCTGCGGCGACTGGGCGCCGGCCGGAGGCGGCGCGAAGCCCGCCTGCGGATAGTGCGTCGCGCCGCCCCGCCGGCCGAACAGAAGGCGCCAGCCCACGAAGCCGACGAGCCCCATCGCGGCAAGCGGGATCAGCCCGCGCGCAAACGACGACAGGGCCGCCGGCTGCCGTTCCCTGGCGGAGGAGGTCGCCGCCGGCAACGGCGCGACGACGGGCGCCGGGCGCGAACGAAACGATGTCCCCGGCCCTTCCGAGGCGGCGGGTGGCGGGGCGGGCTGCGCCGGCGCCGCCGGGACCGGAATGCGGGGCGTGATGCCGATCCTGAACCGCCGCTTCCAGGAGACGCTGCGCGTGACGTCAGTGGAGAGGAGGAAGCGCTTGGGATCGATGCGCCACGCCGAGGGATCGGCCGCCAGCACAATCGGCGCCTCGCCGGAGCGGTCCGACCCGATCGCGACGATGCGGGACAGGGCGCCGAGAAGCAAAGCACCCTGGACGAGCGTCGCTGCCATCGCGGCGGCGACCAACAGCGGCAGATCGGAGCGCGCCCGACGCAGCATTGCTTCCCCCATACTCCGCGGGAGGATCCCGCATCCTTGGGGGAATTCTGCACGGGCCTTCTGAAACCCGACTTAACGCGATCCGCGAATTTTCCTTACATCACTACCGTGTCGCCTCGAAAAGCTCCCGGCCGATCAGCATGCGGCGGATCTCGGAGGTGCCGGCGCCGATCTCGTAGAGCTTGGCGTCGCGCAGGATGCGGCCGGTCGGATAGTCGTTGATGTAGCCGTTGCCGCCGAGCGTCTGGATCGCCTCCAGCGCCACCTGCGTCGCCTTCTCGGCCGCGAAGAGGATGGCGCCGGCCGCGTCCTGGCGCGTCGTGTCGCCCCGGTCGCAAGCCTTAGCGACCGCGTAGACATAGGCGCGGGCCGCGTTCATGTTCACATACATGTCGGCGATCTTGCCCTGCATGAGCTGGAAGGCGCCGATCGGCTGGCCGAACTGCTTGCGCTCATGGACATAGGGCATGACGATGTCCATCGCGGCCTGCATCAGCCCGAGCGGGCCGGCCGCGAGCACCGCGCGCTCGTAGTCGAGGCCGGACATCAGGATCTTCACGCCGGCGCCGACATCGCCCATGATGTTCTCTTCCGGCACCTCGCAATCCTCGAAGACGAGCTCGCAGGTGTCGGAGCCGCGCATGCCGAGCTTGTCGAGCTTCTGGGCGGTCGTGAAGCCCTTCATGCCCTTCTCGATCAGGAAGGCGGTGATGCCGCGCGGCCCGGCATTGGGATCGGTCTTGGCGTAGACGACCAGCGTCTCGGCCTCCGGACCGTTGGTGATCCACATCTTCGAGCCGTTGAGGACGTAGCGGTCGCCCCTTTTGTCGGCGCGCGTACGCATCGAGACGACGTCGGAGCCCGAGCCCGGCTCCGACATGGCGAGGCCGCCGACATGCTCGCCCGAGATCAGCTTCGGCAGGTATTTCTCCTTCTGCGCCTTCGAGCCGTTGCGGCGGATCTGGTTGACGCAGAGGTTGGAATGGGCGCCGTAGGAGAGCCCGACCGAGCCGGAGGCACGCGAGATCTCCTCCATCGCGACGCAATGCTCCAGATAGCCGAGCCCTGCGCCGCCATACTCCTCCTCGACCGTGATGCCGAGCAGGCCGAGCTTGCCGAGCTCGGGCCAGAGGTCGCGCGGAAAGGTGTTGGTGCGGTCGATCTCCTCGGCGCGCGGCGCGATTTTCTCGGCCGAGAAGTCGCCGACGAGGTCGCGGATCTGGTCAGCCGTCTCGCCGAGGCTGAAATCGAACGCGTTGGCGCTGTTGCGCAGCATGCCGTCCTCCCGAATTTTGCCGATTATCGCGGCGCCGGCCGGCGAAAGCCACCACTCAGGTCAGGTGGAACCACCAGGTCGCGATGCCGAGAAACGACAGGAATCCCACCACGTCTGTCACCGTGGTGACAAAGGGGCCGGAGGAGACCGCCGGATCGGCGCCGAGCCGCACGAGGCCCAGCGGGATCAGGATGCCGGCGATCGCCGCAATGGTCAGCACCACCAGGAAGGCGGCGCCGATCACGAAGCCGATATCGGCCGAGCCATAGAAGACGGCGACCGCGATGCCGACCATTACGGCGAACAGCGCCCCGTTCGACAGCCCGACCGCCGCCTCACGCCGGACGACGCGCCAAGCGTTGCTGCGGCCGAGATCCTGGGTCGCGAGCGCGCGCACCGCAACCGTCATGCTCTGCGTGCCGGCATTGCCGCCCATCGAGGCGACGATCGGCATCAGCACGGCGAGCGCCACCATCTTCTCCAGCGAGCCCGAGAAGTGGCCGATGACGCTTGCCGAGACGAAGGCCGTGAGCAGGTTGGCGAACAGCCAGGGAAAGCGGCCGCGGACGATCGGCGCGACCTTGTCGGAGATCTCCTCGTCCGACTTGACGCCGCCGAGCGCCTTGATGTCCTCGTCGACCTCGTCCGACATGACGTCGACGACGTCGTCGATGGTCATCACACCGACGAGGCGCTCGCTCTCGTCGACCACCGGCGCGGAGACGAGGTTGTACTTGGCGAACATCCGCGCCACGTCCTCCTCGTCCTCCGTGACGTGGACGCGGTGGTCGGGCTGGTCCATCAGGTCGGAGATCAGGATCGGCCGCTTGGTGCGCAACAGCTTCGACAGCGGCACTACGCCGACGAGGCGATGGCTCGGATCGACGACGAAGATCTCGGTGAAATCGTCCGGAAGCTCCTCCGCCTCGCGCAGGAAGTCGATGGTGCGGCCGACCGTCCAGAAGGGCGCGACCGCGACCATCTCGGTCCGCATCAGGCGGCCGGCGGAATCCTCCGGATAGTCGAGGCTGCGCTGGAGCGCGACGCGCTCGGAATCGGGGAGCTTGGAGAGGACCTCCTTCTGCTCCGCCTCCTCCAGATCCTCCAGGATGTAGACGGCGTCGTCCGATTCGAGCTCGCGGACGCCTTCCGCCACCGTTTCGGGCGAAAGCTCCTCGAGGATCTCCTCGCGGACGCCGTCATCGACCTCGGTCAGCGCCGCGAAGTCGAAATCGGCGCCGAGCAGCTCGATGAGCTTGGGGCGGTCCTCGGCCGGCAGCGCCTCGATCAGCTCGGCGATGTCGGTCTCGTGCAGATCCGCCGTCATCGCGGCGAGCAGGCCGCGATCGCCCGCCGCGATCGCCGCCGCGACGGCGTCGACCGCCTCCTGGCGAATCTCCTCGTCCTCGTCGCGCAGCTCGATGGCCGGCGAAACCGGAGGACGGGCCTCGGCGGTCGGATCGGTCATGCCGGGCCTCCGAAGTCATGGGTGGAACGGGTGGCGGGCGAAGGGCGTCGGGATGCCGGCGCGGTCTCGCCCGGTTCATCCCCGATTAAGGCACCAAGATGAAATTGCGACGAAATGCAAGAACGGAGTCGTCGATGCGCCTCGTTGCCGCCTGCCTGACCGCGCTGCTGCTCAGCGCCGCGCCCGCCCTCGCCGCCTGCGGCAAGGACGCGCTCGGCACGGCGCGCACGCTGACCGTCGACGCCAAGGGCGGGCCGCGCTT
>JBDHTH010000290.1:0-4703 GCA_039808545.1 Phreatobacteraceae bacterium
TCGCCAACACCGCGATCGAGAAGCTGGCGGACCGCGTCGAGAGCGCCCATGACGCGGCGATCGGCACCGTCAAGGATCTCGGCTCGGCGGCGGTCGGCGTCGCGCTCCTCGCCTGCGGCCTCGTCTGGCTGGCGGCGCTCGCCGCAAGGCTGGGGATCGTCGGGTGAGGATTGCGGGCGGCCCGCCGAAGCCCTAAATCGAGAGCCATGAGCGCACCCGTCAATTCCCTCGCCATCGCCATAGCCCAGTTGAACTTCACGATGGGGGACATCGACGGCAACGTCGCCCGCATACGCGCCGCGCGCGCCGAGGCGGCCGGGCAGGGCGCCGAGATCGTCGCCTATACGGAGCTGGCGATCGCCGGCTATCCGACCGAGGATCTGGTGCTCAAGCCCGCCTTCCAGGCGGCCTGCCGCGCCGGCATCGAGCAGCTTGCCCGCGACACCGCCGATGGCGGCCCTGCCATGCTCGTCGGCACGCCCTGGGTGGAAGCCGGCAAGCTCTACAATGCCTACGCGGTGCTCGACGGCGGCCGGATCGCCGCGCTGCGCTTCAAGGCCGATCTGCCGAATTACGGCGTCTTCGACGAGAAGCGCGTCTTCGCCTCAGGCCCGCAGCCGGGGCCGGTGAACCTGCGCGGCGTGCGCCTCGGCCTGCCGATCTGCGAGGACATCTGGAACGAGGAGGTCTGCGAGACGCTGGCCGAGACCGGCGCCGAGATCCTGATCGTGCCGAACGGCTCGCCCTACTGGAACCAGAAGGACGACGAGCGCCTCTCGGTCGCGGTGGCGCGCGTCACCGAGACCGGCCTGCCGATGATCTACGCCAACCAGATCTGCGGCCAGGACGACCTCGTCTTCGACGGCGCCTCCTTCGTGCTGAGCAGGGGGCGGGACCTCGCCGTGCAGCTTCCGGCATTCGAGGAGGCGGTCGTCACCACGCGCTGGACGCGCGGCCCTTCGGGCTGGGCCTGCGCGCCCGGCGCGCGCGCGAAAATCGTCGACGGCGACGAGGGCGATTACGCGGCCTGCGTCCTCGGCCTCAGGGACTATGTCAACAAGAACGGCTTCAACGGCGTCGTGCTCGGCCTGTCGGGCGGCATCGATTCGGCGATCTGCGCCGCCATGGCGGTCGACGCGCTCGGCGCGGCGCGCGTGCACTGCGTGATGATGCCCTACCGCTATACCGCGACCGAGAGCCTGGAGGACGCGCAGGCCGTCGCCGAGGCGCTCGGCGTGCGCTACGACATCGTGCCGATCGCGCCCGCCGTGGAGGGCTTCGAGCAGCTTCTCGCGCCGATGTTCGCCGGAAAGCCGCGCGACATCACGGAAGAGAACCTCCAGAGCCGCGCGCGCGGCACGATCCTGATGTCGATCTCCAACAAGTTCGGCCCGATGGTCGTCACCACCGGCAACAAATCCGAGATGAGCGTCGGCTACGCGACGCTCTATGGCGACATGAACGGCGGCTTCAACCCGATCAAGGACCTCTACAAGACCGACGTCTTCCGCCTCTGCCATCTGCGCAACCGCTGGAAGCCGGCGGGCGCGATGGGGCCGGACGGCGTGGTCATCCCGGAGCGCGTCATCACCAAGCCGCCGACCGCCGAATTGCGCGAGAACCAGAAGGACCAGGATTCCCTGCCGCCCTACGAGATCCTCGACGACATCCTCGAACGGCTGGTCGAGGAGGAGAAGTCGGTCGCCGAGATCGTCGCGCTCGGCCACGACATCGAGACCGTGAAGAAGGTGGAGCGGCTGCTCTACATCGCCGAGTACAAGCGCCGGCAGGCCGCGCCGGGCGTCAAGGTCACGAAGCGCAATTTCGGCCGCGACCGCCGCTATCCCATCACCAACCGCTTCCGCGACGCCGGCAAGGCGCTGCCGCCGCCGGACGACACGCTGGTCGCGGCGAACGGCGCCTCGCGGCTGGACGTGGTCGATTTCTAGGCGAGCGTCGCCTGCACTCTGAAACCCGGCTCCGTCGGAACCGGAACGCCGTTACGTTTCACGCAAGCTATGCTGGAGTTCCGCGAGCGCGCGGCGCATGCCGTGCAACTGGTCGACAAGATGCAGGATCAGGTCGATCCCCTCGTCGTTGACGCCGAAACGGCCCTGAAGATCCTGGATGAGGCGCACCCGCGCCGCGTCGCGGTCGGAAAAGACCTCGCCGCTGCTCGTGGCCTCGGGCAGCAGCCATTGCTGCTCGATCCATATCTCCAAGGTCTGCCGCTCCACGCCGCAGGAGGCCAGAAACTCCAGCTTGCCCATGGCCATCACGCGGCCTCCTCGCGCGGATTGAAGTCCCGCCCCTTGTCCCAGCCGGCGATGAAGGCCTCCAGGTCGGGATCGGGCGATTTGGGAAGGATCACCTTCAGCCGGACCAACTCGTCGCCGCTGCCGCCGCCGCGGCGTGGCGCGCCCTTGCCCTTCAGGCGCAATGTCGTCCCGGTGTTCGACCCCTTGGGGATGCTCATCATGACGTCGCCGGACGGCGTCGGCACGCGGACCCGCCCACCCAGCACGGCTTCGGAGAGCGAAATCGGCAGCTCGACCGTGATGTCGTCGCCGTTGCGCGCGAACCTCTTGTCGGGGAGGACCTCGATCTCGATGAGCGCGTCGCCCGGCGCCCCCTTTCCGACGCCCGGCGCGCCCTTGCCCTTGAGGCGGAGCGTCTGCCCGTCGACCAGGCCCGGCGGGATCTTGACGTCGAGCGTTCCGCCGTCCGGCAGCGTCAGCCGCCGATCCGCGCCCATGATCGAATCGACGAAGTCGATCGCGAGCCGGTAGTGGCGATCCTCGCCGCGCCGGTTGGCGCGCGCCTGTTGGGTCCGCCGCAGCAATTCCGCGAAAGCGTCGTCGTTATCCATGAAATCGGCGTAGCCGGAGCGGTTCGCATAGGGATAACCGTCATCGGCATCGGCGAAATCCCTATAGTACTGCTGCTTCGGCCGCTCGGCGCCGCTCGCGTCGATCTCGCCGCTGTCGAAGCGCTTCCGCTTATCCGCATCGCCGAGCAGGTCGTAGGCGGCCGTGACCTCCTTGAATTTCTCCTCGGCCGATTTGTCGCCGGGATTGAGGTCGGGATGCAGCTTCTTCGCAAGGGTGCGATAGGCTTTCTGGATGTCCGACGCGGAGGCGTTCCGCGCGACGCCGAGAACCTCATACGGATCTTTCACGACATGCTCCGCGGCCGCCTCATGCGCGTAATCCTAGCGCCTCATGTTCATCAAGCCGGATGAAATCCCAGTCAAGATGGGCGCGGAACCGCTCAATCCGGCTTGCGCTGCAGCTGGATCCAGCTTTCGAGCCGGCGGATGCGCACGGTCGTCTCGGCGTCGACGCAGGCGATCACCGAGCGCTGCGAGCCTTCGCCCGAGCAGGCGTCGCGCTGGGTGCGCAGCCAGGTCTTCTGCTCGGCGTCCAGCACCTTGCGCCAGCGCTCCGGAACCTCCGAGATGGCGCGGCGGTAGAGCGCGGCCATCGACTCGTCCTTGCGCGCCAGCGTCACGTCGGCGCAGATCGCCCGCTCGACGCGGTTGAGGCGCGGCGCGTCGCACGGAAAGCTCGGCTGGGCCGAGGCGGTGTCGAGCGCGAGAAGGGCGAGAAGCCCGGCGAGCGGAAGGAGCTTGAGGCGCATGATGGACTCGTCGATGTTGCGGCCGCCATCCTGCGAAGGCGCGCCGGCTTGTCAATACGCCGCCGCGCCGACGGCTTGACCGGCGCGCGCCGGCCCGCGAAGAGAAGCCGAGCCGCCTTCCGGAGAGCGATAAGTGACCGACCTCGACAGCCCGACCGTGCGCTTCGCGCCCTCGCCGACCGGGCGCCTGCATATCGGCAATGCGCGCACCGCGCTGTTCAACTGGCTGGTCGCCAGGCGGGCCGGCGGCCGCTTCGTGCTGCGCTACGATGACACCGACCGGGCCCGCTCGACCGAGGCCTTCGCCGAGGGTATCGCGGAGGATCTCGCCTGGCTCGGCATCGTGCCCGACCGCGTCGCGCGCCAGTCCGAGCGGCTGGCGCTCTACGACGAGGCGATCGCGCGGCTGAAGGCAGCCGGGCGCCTCTATGCGGCCTACGAGACCGAGGAGGAGCTCGACTATGCGCGCAAGCGCCGCCTGGCGCGCGGCCTGCCGCCGGTCTACGACCGTGCCGCGCTGAAGCTCACCGAGGCCGACCATGCGCGCCTCGCTGCCGAGGGGAGGCGGCCGCATTGGCGCTTCCTGCTCGATCACCGCGCCGTCGCCTGGACGGACCTCATCCGCGGCGAGCAGACGGTCGATTGCGCGAACCTATCCGATCCGGTCCTGGTGCGCGGCGACGGCACCTATCTCTACACGCCGACCTCGGTGGTCGACGACATCGACCTCGGCATCGATCTCGTCATGCGCGGCGAGGACCACGTCACCAATACGGCGGTGCAGATCCAGATCTTCGAGGCGCTCGGCGGCACGGTGCCGCGCTTCGCGCATCACAACCTGATGGTGCTGCCCTCCGGCGAGGGCCTGTCGAAGCGGCTCGGCCATCTCTCGCTGAAGAGCCTGCGCGAGGAGGGCTTCGAGCCGCTGGCGGTCGCCATCATGGCGGTGCGGCTCGGCACCGACCGGCCCGTGGAGCCGCTGGCCGATCTCGACGAGCTTGGCAGGACGCTCGACCTCGCGCATGTCTCGCGCGCGCCCGCCCGCTTCGACCCGGCCGAGCTCG
>JBDHTH010000291.1:0-4697 GCA_039808545.1 Phreatobacteraceae bacterium
CCGACCGGGTTGCGGTAGGCGTAGTGCGACGGAATCTTGTGCTGCCAGTCATAGGGCACGCCGAAGCCGGCATGGAACACCGGCAGCGCCGTCAGCCCGGCGCCGACCGTCGAGGAGCCGTGATAGCCGTTCGCGACCGAGATGAACTGGTCCTTCTGCGGCTTGCCGCGGGCGTTCTGGTAGTAGCGGACGAAGCGCACGGTGGAATCGACCGCGTCCGAGCCGCCGAGCGTGAAATAGACATGGTCGAGATCGCCCGGCGCATGCTCGGCGAGGCGCGCCGCGAGGCGGATGGCCGGCTCGGAGCCGAGGCCGAAATAGCCGGTCGCGTAGGGGAGCTCCTTGAGCTGCTTCGTCGCCGCCGCGATGACGCTGTCCTGCCCGTAGCCGGCGTTCACGCACCACAGCCCCGCGAAGCCGTCGATGAGCTGATGGCCGGAGGCGTCCGTGACGGTCGCGCCCTTGGCCGAGGCGAGGACGCGCACGCCGGCCTTCTCGTGCCCGCGCCAGCTCGCGACGGGGTGGATCAGATGGGCGCGGTCGAGCTCGACGAGCGAATTGGCCAGCATGGGTCTCTCCTTACGGTCAGCCGAGCGCCTGCGAGGCGAGCGCATAGGCGCGAACGGGCGCGGGCGCGCACGGCGCCTTGCCCAGGGTCATGGGAATGCCGCCGCCCGCATGGGCGAGGCCGATCTCTTCGAGCCACGGCGCGAGGCCGCTGTCGACGGGGGTATCGACGCGCATGAAGGCGCCGTCGCGGCCCGACACCAGGAAGGCGATGAGCCGCCGGGCGTCCTCGGCGCTCGCCGCGATCACCGGGCCGACGACCTCGCCGCGCCCGAAGGGGCGGAGCACCGCATAGCCCGAAAGCGCTTCGCCGTCGCGCAGGACCGCGGCGCGGCCCTCGCGCAGCAGGGCCGAGACGAGAGTGGCGCGGTCCATGCCGGTCGCGGCGCGGTCGAGCGCCACCAGCGCAGCCGCATCCGCCGGCGCCGCCCAGGCGACGCCATCCGGCTTGGCGACGGCCGCCACCGGGCCCTGATGCTGGACGATCTCGCCCGCTTCGGCAAAGCCGAACTTGCGGTAGAGCGGCAGCCCGTCGCGGGTGGCGATCAGGCGCCATTGGTCGGCCTTCACGCCCGCCATGGCGCGCTCGATCAGCGCGCCGCCGAGGCCGCGTCCGCGCATTTCGGCCGCGACGATGATCAGGTTCAGCATCGCGACGCGGCCGAAGGGCGTCGCGAAGGCGGTGCCGACGAGGCGGCCGCCCGCCATCGCGGCGACGCCGCGGCTCAGCTTCAGCACCATCGCCCAATCGTCCCGCCGATGCGGCCAGTGCTCGGCGCGCGACAGCGCCACGCCGGCATCGAGATGGGCGGACGTAAACGCTTCGAACGTGACGGTCTCGGTCTTGGGGGCGACGGCGGGCTGGGGGCAGGCGATCATCGGCAGGTTCCTTTCACTCCCGATCCTCGCCCGTGCGGCGGCGCAGGTGCTGTGCCGCTTGGCCGGCGCGCCGCAATCTTGCACCGTTCCCTTCCCGCGTCGCCGCAGGAAATGCCGCGGCGGGCCGGCGCCCGAGCCTCGGACGGCGATCGCCGCCAGCGGCGGCCGCAACATGCTGCCGCCGGGGCCAAGCGATACGGTAGTTTCTGCTTCCCTCAGCCCGCAATGCGGCGGGCCAGCGTGCCGGCCCGCGCCTAGGATCGGATCATCGACGTGGCAAGCCCGCGAGCGGCGCGCCAACGACCAGGGATCCGATCCATGACCTTCCGACCGAAATTCGTCACCTTCGATTGCCACGGCACGCTGATCAACTACGACATGGCGGGCGCCGCGCGCCGCATCTACGGCGCTACGCTCTCGGAGGCCGCGATGGCGACCTTCATCAAGAATTTCTCGGCCTACCGGCTCGACGAGATCCTCGGCGCCTGGAAGCCCTATGCGGAGGTCGTGCACAATTCGCTGGAGCGCACCTGCAAGCGCAACGGCGTGAAGTTCCGCGCCGAAGACGCGCAGCGCATCTACGAGGAGGTCCCGACCTGGGGTCCGCATGCGGACGTGCCGGCCGGACTCGCCAAGGTCGCAAAGGAGATCCCGCTGGTCATCCTGTCGAACGCGATGAACAGCCAGATCATGTCGAATGTGGAAAAGCTCGGCGCGCCCTTCCACATGGTGATCACGGCCGAGGAGACCGGCAGCTACAAGCCGCAGATGAACGGCTTCGAATACATGCTGGACAAGCTCGGCTGCGGGCCGGAGGACATCACCCATGTCTCCTCCTCGTTCCGCTACGACCTGATGACCGCCTACGATCTCGGCATCAAGTCGAAGGTCTGGGTCAATCGCGGCCACGAGCCGGCGAATCCCTATTACGAGTACACGGAGATCAAGGACGTCTCGGGCCTGCCGGGCGTGTTCGGCCTCTGAACCAGGCGGCTTTCACGGGGACGCGCGGGCGATGCAGCTCAAATCCTACTGGCACGATACCGCCCCGGCCTTCGCGTCGGGCGCCAAGGGCGATGTCTCGGGGCATTACGACGTCGCGGTGATCGGCGCCGGCTTCACGGGGCTCGGCGCGGCGCGCAAGCTCGCGATGGAGGGCCGCAGCGTCGTCGTGCTGGAGGCCGAGACGGTCGGCTTCGGCGCGTCGGGCCGCAATGGCGGGCATCTCAACAACGGCATCGCGCATTCCTATGTCGCGGCCGAGGCAACGTTCGGCCCCGAGAAGGCGAAGGCGCTCTACCGCGCCTTCGACGATGGCATCGAGACGATCGAGCGGATCATCGCCGAGGAGGCGATCGACTGCGCGTTCCGCCGCTCCGGCAAGCTGAAGCTCGCCTCCAAGCCGCAGCATTACGAAAGCCTGGCGCGCAATTTCGAGGCGCTGCATCGCTCGGCCGATCCGGACACCGCCATGCTGACCAAGGCGGATCTCGTGAACGAGGTGCGCTCTGACGCCTTCCATGGCGGCATGCTGCAGAAGAAGAGCGCCATGATGCATATGGGCCGCTTCGTCGCCGGGCTCGGCGAGGCGGCGGCGCGGCGCGGCGCCGTGATCCACGAGCAGGCGCCCGTCACGGAATGCCGCCGGGCCGGCAAGGGCTGGACGCTGACGACGCCGAAGGGGAGCGTCACGGCCGACAAGGTGCTGCTGGCGAGCGGCGCCTACACGACCGCGGCCTTCCCCTATTTCCGGCGCCGCATCGTGCCGGTCGGCTCCTTCATCATCGTGACGCGGCCGCTCACCGAGGCCGAGATCGCCGCGACCGTGCCGGGCGATCGCACCTATGTGAACTCGCTGAATGTCGGCAATTATTTCCGCCTGACGCCCGACCGGCGGCTGCTCTGGGGCGGCCGGGCGCGCTTCTCGGCGACCTCCGACCATCGCTCGGACGCCAAGAGCGGCGCCATCCTCAAGGAGAGCCTCCTCCAGGTCTTCCCGCAGCTCGGCGATATCGGGATCGACTATTGCTGGGGCGGGCTGGTCGACATGACCAAGGACCGCTTCCCGCGCGCCGGCGAGGCCGAGGGCCTTTATTTCTCGATGGGCTATTCGGGCCACGGCGCGCAGCTCGCGACCCATATGGGCGAGATCATGGCGGATCTCATCACGGGCAAGATCGACCGCAATCCTTGGGCAGACCTGCCCTGGCCGGCGGTGCCGGGCCATTTCGGCAAGCCCTGGTTCCTGCCGCTGGTCGGGCTCTACTACAAGACGCTCGACCGCTTCCAGTAGGGGTGATGCATCAAGAGCTGCCGGCCAGCTTGCGCGGTCGGCCACCTTTGCGGCCGTTCTCTCGTGCCGCGGCAGCCTTGGCGGCCGAGCGAGCCCGGCCCCCGGCCGCGCCGAGCCGTGCGGCCATCCAGCGCTTGGAGCCGAACACGCCTTGCAGAAGCGCCGGCACATACAGATCGGCGTCTAGCCTCGGCCAGTGCAGGCCGAGACCCGCGGGGCTGACTTCGATGTCGGCGAGATCGGCCGGGGACGCATCCGCGAGGCCTTCCGCCAAATGCGCCGGGAAAGCGATCTGCACGCCCGTGTTCAGGTCGACCACGATGCGCGCCGAACGGCGATCGTAGCGCGCCGAGACGGCAAAGCCGTGCTCCCTAACCTCCGCCATGCGCCCTTCGGCCCATTCGATATTTTGCTCAGTAACGGCCATGAATGGTTCTCCATTCCGTGCACAGTACAGCCAGCGAATCGGTCAGCTTCGCGGCGATCTGGTTCAGCTCGGGATGCCTGAAGCCGAAATTCTCCCGCAGCGTCGGCGGCCCTTCGGGGCAATGCAAGACGAATACGGCTTCGGCCGCGGCACCCGTGACGTGAACATGCGCGGGTCGGTGGTCGTTCGGATAGATGACCACGCGCAGCCTGTCGAAGCGCAATACCGTCGGCATCGCGCTTCTATATCAAAACCTAAGCGCTTAGGAAATAGGAGAACTACTTACAGCCCGCCCATGTGGAACGCCTTCACCTCGAGATATTCCTCGATGCCGGTGCGGGCGCCCTCGCGGCCGAGGCCCGATTGCTTGACGCCGCCGAAGGGCGCGACGGTGGTCGAGACCGCGCCGGTGTTGAAGCCGACCATGCCGAATTCGAGCGCCTCGCCGACCCGCCAGGCGCGGCGGATGCTCTCGGTGTAGAAATAGGCCGCGAGCCCGAAGGGCGTGCCGTTGGCGATGGCGATCGCCTC
>JBDHTH010000292.1:0-4691 GCA_039808545.1 Phreatobacteraceae bacterium
TCGATCAGGTAGTCGGTCGGGCGATAATCGGCGAGGCGGACTGGCTGGGCAGGGTCGGTCGGCATGGAGGCCTCTTGGCTTGCGGATGGTCAGGCCGGCAGCGTCGCCGGGTCGCGGCGCGGCTCGACATGGCTGATGACGCGGACAATTTCGGGGCGGGCGGCGCGCAGCGCGCTTTCCAGGCCATGCACGCGGCCATGCGCCTGGTCGACCGTCATCGCGGGATCGACCCGCGCGTGGAAATGCACGACCAGCCCCTCGGGGCAGACGCGGACTCGGACATTGTGAACGTTGACGATGGCGCCGTCGCGCAGCGCCGCCTCGGCGAGCACGGCGCCGACCTCGCCGCGTAGCCCGGCCGAACCTTCCTCGCCCTTCATCGGATGCAGGGCGAGCGGCTCGATATGCGTGTCGACCTCGGTCGCCGGCCCGAACTCGCCGCGCAGCGCGTTCTCGAGCCGGGTCGCGACCGCATGCGCCTCCTCCAGCGAGGCGGCGCCGTCGACCTCGAGGTCGAGCGCCAGCACCAGCCGCCCCTCGACCTCCTGCACCGTCACGTGATGCACCGCGAGCGCGAGGTTGCGGGCGACGAGCAGCACCCGCTCCATGACGGTCTCGTCGTCGAGCTGGGCCGGATCGGCCGTGATCGTCGCCTCGCAGCCGGGCGCGAGTTCCTCGATCCGCTGCTCGACCTCCTGCTTGATCAGCACCACCTGATCGAGCGGCAGGCTGCGCGAGACGGTGACCAGCACGTCGATGAAATGCTGCGTGCCGGCGTCGCGCATCCTCAGCCGGTCGACCGAGACGACGCCCGGCACCGCGGCCGCGACGGCGGTCAGCTTCTCGACGAGCCCCTTGGGCGCCGCGTCGAGCAGCGTGTCGAGCGTCGAGCGTCCGACACGCCAGCCGATCACCGCCAGGAAGACCGAGACGGCGAGCGCCGCATAGGTGTCGGCCTGCTTCCAGCCGAGCCAGACGATGATGAGCCCGACGAGCACCATCGCGGAGCCGACCATGTCGGAGGCGAAATGCATCGCATCGGCTTCGAGCGCCTGGCTGCGGGTCTCGCGCGCGACGCGCCGCAGCGTCAGCATGCGCCAGAGATCGAGCCCGACCGAGGCGACGAGGATGCCGATCGCCCACCAGGAATGCTCGACGCTGGTATGGCCCGACCACAGCCGCCGCACCGCCTCGGTCGCGATCGCGCCGGCGACGACCAGCAGCAGCGCCGCCTGCACGAAGGCCGCGACGCTCTCCACCTTGCTGTGGCCGTAGGTGTGGTCCTCGTCGGCCGGCTTGCCGCCGATCTTCACGGCGAAGAAGGTGAGGATGGTGGCGGCGAGGTCGACGATGTTGTTCGCCGCCTCCGAGATGAGGCCGAGGCTGCCCGTCAGCAGGCCGATGATCGCCTTGGAGGCCGCAAGTCCCCCCGAGATGAAAATCGAGACGAGCGCGACGCGCTCCTTGACGTCTTGCATGAAGGCCTCCCAAGGTCAGCGGGTTAGGCGTTCGGTTCGGCAGGGTCAAGGCGCTCGCCGGTCCGGGCCGACGGGCCGGGAGGAGAGACGCGATGGATATGACAGGCTCGCAGCGGATCGAGGCGCCGCGCCAAGCCGTTTGGGAGGCGCTGAACGATCCGGAGGTGCTGAAGCAGTGCATCCCCGGCTGCGAGTCGATCGAGAAGAAGTCCGACACCGAATTCGCCGCCAAGGTGCTGCTGAAGGTCGGGCCCGTGAAGGCGACCTTCAACGGCGAGGTGGCGCTGTCGGATCTCGACCCGCCGAACGGCTACACGATATCGGGCACCGGCTCGGGCGGCGCGGCCGGCCATGGGCGCGGCGGCGCGGTCGTCAAGCTCACGGAGGACGGGACGGCGACCATCCTCGACTACACCGTGAAAGCCGAGGTCGGCGGCAAGATCGCGCAGATCGGCTCGCGGCTGATCGACGCGACCGCGAAGAAGCTGGCGAACGAGTTCTTCACCAAATTCGCCGCCGTCTTCGCGACCGCCGCCGACGCTCCGCCCGAGGAGGCGAAGAAAGGCTGGCGGCGCTTCTTCGGCGGGTGAGGGGAACCTGAGGCGAGCCGCCCGCGTTGCCCGGTCGGGAGGAACGACGATGGGCCGCGAACGCGATCATCTCGCTTATGAGAATACCGATGAGGCCCGCCCCGATCGCGGCGAGGCCGACGATGCGCCGCGCAACGCACAAGCCGACGCTACGCGGCCGCCCCGCCGCCGAGATGACGTGGACCGGCCCGAGACCGCCAACGCCAAGCGGCGGACACGCTCCTCGACCGGCACGTCACGCCCGTAGGGCTTAGCGCCCACTCTGGCTCCGATAACGCCGGCAATGCGTGGGATGCATGCCCCAGCGCGCGATTTCTCTCCGTGATGCCAAGCGGAGAATGAACTTTCCTTCTGAACTCGAGAATCGAAAGCGCGTTTCATTGACAGAACAGTTCGTTCGTTAATACGGTATTTCATCCGTCAAAACGAACGAGATCCTGCCATGTCGACCTCGCGCCATCTTCCTCTCTCACGCCGTTCGGTCGTTGCGGCGCTCGCGGCGTTGCCGGCCGCCGGCTTTCTCGGCACGCGCGCCCGCGCCCAGGCGCCGAAGACCATCTCGCTCGACTACGCCTACTACAACCCGGTCAGCCTGCTCTTGAAGAAGAAGGGCTGGCTCGAGGAGGAGTTCGCCAAGGACGGCACGCAGATCCGCTGGGTGCTCTCGGCCGGCTCCAACAAGGCGCTGGAGTTCCTGCGCGGCGACGCCATCGATTTCGGCTCCACGGCCGGCTCGGCCGCGCTGGTGGCGCGCGCCAACGGCGCCGAGATCAAGTCGGTGTACGTTTATTCCAAGCCCGAATGGACCGCGCTCGTGACGCGCGCCGACACCAAGATCGAGAAGGTCGCGGACCTGAAGGGCAAGACCGTCGCGGTGACGCGCGGCACCGACCCGCATATCTTCCTGCTGCGCGTCCTCAAGGATGCCGGCCTCGGCGAGAAGGACCTGAAGGTCGTCCTTCTTCAGCATCCGGACGGCGAGCGGGCGCTGGCGGCGAGCCAGGTCGATGCCTGGGCCGGCCTCGATCCGTTCATGGCCAAGGCCGAGGTCGAATACGGCGCCAAGCTCTTCCACCGCAACGTCGACTACAACACCTACGGCGTGCTGAACGTCCGCGAGGCGCTCCTGAAGGACAGCCCCGACACGGTGCGCCGCGTGCTCACGGTCTACGAGAAGGCGCGCCGCTATTCGGTCGCCAACCGCGCGGAGCTGACGAAGATCCTCGCCGAGGACGCCAAGATCGCCGAGCCGGTCGCGAAGATCCAGCTCGAGCAGCGCACCGACATCTCCGATCCGACGGTACGCCAGGCACTGCGCGACACGCTGATCGGCGCCGGCCAGACGCTCCGCGATATCGGCGTGTTGAAGGCCGAGACGGATGTGAATGCGCTGGTCGCCGGCCTGCTCAACCCCGACTTCGCGTCCAAGCTCGCGCAGCTTTGAGGAAGGTCGGTAACCCGCGAGGTCAGTGGGCGCCCTTGAGCGTCCCCTCTCCCCTTGCGGGAGAGGGACAGGGTGAGGGGTGACGCCACGCCGCCCCATGAAACTAAAGGAGACCGAAATGGCATCCTCGGAGTTGGCCGCCGCGGCCGTCGAGATCGGGCATGCCCCGCTCGGGCTGCCGAAATTCTCCCCGCGCGCCCTGCGCCGCCTGCGCGGGGCGGCGGTCGGCCTGCTGCTGCCGGTCGGCCTCGCGGTGCTGTGGGAGGTCGCGGCCCGCACCGGCCTCGTCTCGACCAAGGTGCTGCCCGCGCCCTCCACGGTCCTCGCCGCGATCCTCGACCTTTACCGGACCGGCGACCTGACGGCGCATTTCGGCGCAACCCTCTGGCGTGTCGCGGCCGGCTTCGGGCTCGGGGCCGGCAGCGCCATACTGCTGGCGGCGCTGGCCGGCGCCAACCAGCGGCTGCGCGAGATCGTCGATCCGACCTTGCAGGGCCTGCGCGCCGTGCCCTCGCTCGCCTGGGTGCCGCTGTTCATCCTGTGGTTCGGCATCTTCGAGACCTCGAAGGTGCTGCTGATCGCGGTCGGCGCCTTCTTCCCGGTCTATCTCAGCCTGCTCGCCGCCATCCGCGGCGTCGACCGCAAGCTGATCGAGGTCGCGCAGCTCTACCGCTTCGGCAAGCTGCGGCTGATCGGCCGCGTGCTGGTGCCGGCGACGCTGCCCGAGCTGTTCACCGGCCTCCGCGGCGGCCTGGGCCTCGCCTGGATGTTCGTCATCGCGGCCGAGCTGATGGGCGCCTCGCAAGGGCTCGGTTTCCTGATGCTGGACGGGCAGATGACCGGCAACACGCCGCAGATCCTCGGCTCGCTGGTGCTGTTCGCGGTGATCGGCAAGCTGAGCGACGCCGGCCTCGCGGCCCTCGGCCATCATCTCGTCGCCTGGGCCGACACGGCCGGCAATGCGGGCAGCCTCGATGCTTGAGATCGCAGGGCTAGCCAAGCGCTACGAGAGCCGCGCCGGAACCGTGACGGCGCTCGCCGAAACCAGCCTGAGCGTCGCGACCGGCGAATGCGTCGCGCTGGTCGGGCCGTCCGGCTGCGGCAAGTCGACGCTGCTGCGCCTCGTCGCGGGCCTGGAGAAGCCGACCGCCGGCCGTATTCGCTATGACGCAG
The DNA here is from genome assembly GCA_039808545.1 of Phreatobacteraceae bacterium. Taxonomy (GTDB): domain Bacteria; phylum Pseudomonadota; class Alphaproteobacteria; order Rhizobiales; family JBDHTH01; genus JBDHTH01. The sequence goes on from JBDHTH010000292.1 coordinate 4,686, forward strand.
GCGGCG
>JBDHTH010000293.1:0-4688 GCA_039808545.1 Phreatobacteraceae bacterium
GCCTTGATCGCCTCGATGGCGCGGATCACCGAGAGGTCGGAGGGCGTGCCGCCGAAGGCCGGGCGGCCCTCGGCCGCCGAGACCAGCATCGCGGCGGCGCGCGTCTCGCCCGACACCGTCCAGGGCTCGATCGTGACGCGCTTGTCGCGGTTCTCGACCGCCGGCCGGATGGCGCAATGGCCGGCCCGCAGGTCGTCGCCGAACCAGGTGACGACCAGGGCGATCCGCTCCAGGTTCGGGCAAAGCGCCATCGCCTCGTCGAGGCTCGCCTCGATATCGGCGAGGCCGAGGCTCGTATGGGCGTTCTCGGGCGCCGCATGGCCGAGGCCGAGATCGCGCGTCGCGATTTTCGTATCGTAGCCGTGCTCGGTGGAACCGGGGATGAGGCAGAGGGCGCGGATCATCGGCTCCAAGGCGCCGACGGGGCGGATCACCTCGAAGGCGAGCTGCGGCACGCGGTTGCCGAACTGGCCGAGCGGCAGACGCTCGAACACCACATAGGCGGTGCCGCGATAGGCCGGCGCCTCGCCCTCGCGGGCGGCGATCAGCGGATCGGGCGGCTGGTCCTCGCCGCCATGATGGACGCGGATCGTGAGGCCGGTCTGGTCGAGCTCCTCGCCGTCCGCCCAGATGCGCTTCACATGCGCGACCGGCCCCTCGCAGAGGCCGACCGCGATATTGGCGAAGTAGTCGTAGGTGGTCTCCTTCGGCCCACCCTTGCCGCCGCTCGCCTTGCGGGTGGTCGCGACCTCCTCGAGCCGCGTCGCCCAGATGATCTGGCCCGACAGCCGCGCCCGGCCGTAAAGGCGCGGGATCGGCGTGCCGTCCGAGGCGGCCGTGATGTCGAGATCGGAGAGGCGCGGCCCCTGCCGGTCGCCGCCGCCGCCGAACAGCGCGGCGTCGAGCACGCCGCCCGCGACCGCGCCGAGCGCCCGGCCGGCGACCGCCCCGAGCGCGCCGAGCAGGCCGCCGAAGCCGGCGCCGAGGGCGGAGAAGACCAGCGCACCCATCTCAGGCTCCCGGAAACGCGAAGACGTAGGCAAGGCGCCGGCGCCACCAGGGGCTCAGCGCCACCTCGGCGACCACCGCGCCGTCATGCGCGTGGATCATCGTCCCCTGCCCGCTCGCGATCGCGACATGCTTGGCGGGCAGCCCGGCCCGCCAGCGGAAGAGGAGGACATCGCCGGCGCCGAGCGCGGCAGGATCGATCTCGGTCAGATGGCGCCGCGCCGCTTCGGCGAGTGCCTCGCGGCCACCCGCCTCGGCCCAGTCGGGCGCATAGGGCGGCAGCGCTTCGGGCTCGGCGCCGATGACGGCGCGCCAGACGCCGCGCAAGAGGCCGAGGCAGTCGCAGCCGGCGCCTTTCAGCGAGGCGCCGTGGACATAGGGCGTGCCGATCCAGCCTCGCGCCTCGGCGAGGATCGCGTCCCGCAGCGCCGTCATCAGGGATGCTCCAGGACGGAGCCGTCATATTGCCCGCCGGGGCGCGCATAGGCGGTGACGAAATCGGTGCCGGGAATATGCGGGAAGCCGCGGAAATTCACGGCGTTGAGGAAGCGGTCGCGGCAGGTCGCGAACTGCTTGTCGCAGCCGACCGTCACCGTGAAGGCATCGCCCGGCGCGGTCTCGGCCGCCATCGGCTGCCAGAGCGCGAGGCGCGTCTCGCCCTCCGCGACGCGGTGATCCTTGATCTCGACCGCGTCGCCCGCATTGGCGCCGGTGGTGAAGCGCAGGCGGCCGCGCGCCAGATGGCCAGGCTCGATCGCATCGAGCCCGGCGACCACCAGCGTCACGGCATCCTCGGCCGCGATCACGGTGCCGCTCGCGGCGCGGCCCGGCGCCTCCAGGTCGACCCGGCAGCGGGCATCGCCGAGATCGGCGTCGCAGGGGCCCTGGTAGAGCCGGCCCCGCATCTCCGCGAAGCGATGCGCGAGGCCGCGCAGCTCGGCCGTGAACGCCCTGCCGGCGCGGCGCACCTCGCCGATGCTGGCGGTGCGCAGCCGGACATGGTTTTCCGGCGCCGACCAGTCGACGAGATGGATCTCGACCGTCGCGCCGTCATAGCGGCCGCGCGAAAGGTCCGCCTCGGTCAGCCCGTCCTCGACGAGCGCGCCCGAGACCTCGCCGCCGTCGACCGCGAGGCCGAGGCTCTGCTCGGCCTCGCTCGCGCCATAGGCGCTGCGGGCGCGGCAGAGCGTGCCGGCTACGACCAAATCCTCGTCGTGATCCGTGAAGCCGAGCGTGACGCCGTCGGCGCGCGTCACGATCCAGGCGGCGCAGAGGGTGGTGGCGCCCGCGTCGAGCGCGGCCTGCAGGGCGGGCGGAATCTGTCTCATGGGCGGATCTCGATCAGCGGGATGTCGGGAATGGCGCCGGCCTCGAAGGCCGCGAGGTCGACCTCCAGCGCGTCGCTGTCGAAGCGCACCGGCACGTCGAAGCGGAAGCCGGCCGTCACGGCGAGGCCGGCCGCCGGCACATGGCCGGGCAGGAAGGTGACGAGGCCGGTCGTCGCATCGAGGCCGTAGTCGGCGCCGAGGGTCTGGGGGGAGCCCGCCACCGCCACCAGCACCGAGCCGGCGACCGGCTTGGCGATCGGCCGGCGGTAGGGCGCGTGCAGCGCGCCATAGGTCTTGGCGAGCTGGAAGGCGGCGGTGGCGCCGTCGCCTTCCCCGATCGGCTGGTCGAGCGCCGTCACGGGCGCGCCCGGCGGCGCCGAGGCGTGGTCGAGCGGATCGCGGAAGCGGAACCCGTAGAGCCGGCCGCGCCGCTCCTCGAAGAAGGCGAGGATGGCGGCGAGGTCGGCGAGCGTCCGGACGCCGTAGCCAGCGTTCCAGCGGCGGCGCGAATGCGCCCAGCGGGCGTTGCGCTCCTCCCGGCCCGAGCCGGTCGCGACGATCTCGGTGCGGCGCTCCGGCCCGCCGCGCGCCCCGCGCGCGATGCCGTCGGGGAGCAGCACCTCGTGGAAGGCGGCCATCAGAGGCTCCTCCGCCCGCGCCCGACGGCGCGCGCCAGGCTCGCGGCGACGAGCTGCTCGGAGCGGCGGAAGCCTTCCACGTCCGGCGTCGCGATGTTGACGGTCACGGAAACTGGACGCTCGTTGTTTTGAACCGATACTCCGAGCTTCCCGTCAGCGCCGCGCGCGAGCGGCAGGATCGCCTCGGCGCCGCGCTCGCCCATCAGGCCGGTCAGCCCCTGGGCCATCGGGAAATAGGTCGGCTGGGCGACGACGCCGCCCGAGGCGAAGGGCCGCACCCGGCCGCCCGCGACCACGCCGCCCGCCGCAAAGGGCAGGATGCCCTTGAACAGCCCAGAGAACAGCGACGACAGGCCGGTCTCGATCGGCTTGAAGGCGGCCGAGACGGCGGCGCTCGACAGCTTCAGCGCCAGCGTCGAGAGCACCTCGCCGAAGGACTTGCCCTTGATCGCGGCGTTGACGAAGACGTCGCCGAGCGAGGCGCCGAAGCGCTTGGAGATGCGGTCGATGTCGATCAGCTCGCGGCGAAAGCCCGAGGTGTCGGCGGTGATCGCGACCGAAAGCTGGTCGATCTCGGTGGTCATCGTTCGGGCCTCCTATCGGGGAAGGCGGCGAGAAGCGCCGCAAGGTCGGCGCGGCGCGGCGGCGTCGCGGGTGCGGCGCGGGCCGCGAGGAGCGCTGCGAATTCGCGCATCGACAGCGCCCAGAAGGCCGCCGGCGCGAGCCTCAGCTCGCCGAGGCCGAAGGCGATCGCGGCCTCCCAGGGGAAGGGCGCGGGCCTCACGGCTCGGCGCCGCCGAAGGTCGCGGCGAGCAACTCGGCGACGACCGCGACGAGGCCGGTCGCGCCCGCCGCATGGGTCAGCGCGTCGAGCTCGGCTTCGGGGAGCGGGTTGCCGCCGCCCTTGAGCCCCGCCGCCAGGATGGCGCGCAGGTCGCGGGCCGCGATGCGCCCGGCGCCGAGCCGTTCGGCGAGCGCCGTCAGGTCTTCGGCGCCGAGCGCGGGCTCGACCTCGGCGAGCGCGCCGAGGGTCAGGCAGAGGCGGTAGCGGGCATGGGAGAACTCGGCGTCGATCTCGCCGCGATAGCGGTTCGCCATGACGGGCCTCAGAGCGCCGTGAAGGACAGCGCGCCGGCCGATTCCATCGCGATCTCGAAGGCGAGCTCGCCGTCATGGCTGCCGGAATATTCGAGCGCCGTGACCTGGAACGGCCCCTCGATGCGGCCGAAATCCGGGACGATCACCTGCCAGGGGCGGATGACGCCGTCGAAGAACACCGCGCGGATCACGGCGTCGGAGGTCTCGTCCTTGAAGATGCCGGTGCCGCTCATCGCGGCGCGGCGCATGCCGGCCCCGGCCAGCAGCTCGCGCCAGCGCCCGGCGCTCTCGGCATGCGTGATGTCGACTGTCTCGGCGTTGAAGGCGATGCGGCGGGCGCGCAGGCCCGCCACCGTGACGAAGACGCCTTCGCCGTCGTCGAGCTTCAACAGCAGGTCCTTGCCTTTCTGGGCGGCCATGGAGGTCTCCGGTGGGTGAAATGAGATGATCTTTGGAGGGGCAAGCGCCCGCGCCGCTCACAGCGGCTCGGTGACGGCGCGCAGGCGGATGACGGCGTGGTGCGTGCGGGCGTCGGGATCGCGGCCGATATCGGCGGCGGTGAAGCGGATGTTGACGAGGCGGTGGCCGGTCAGGACCATCGGCGCCTCGTTCAGCG
>JBDHTH010000294.1:0-4685 GCA_039808545.1 Phreatobacteraceae bacterium
CCGGGCGGCCGGCGCGGCGGCGCTTCAGCTCATGGCCGCGCTGGCGGTGCTCGGCGTGCTCTGGCAGGGGCTCGCCGCCCATGCGGCCGGCACGCTCGCGGCGCCGTTCCTGGTGGGGCTGCTGCTCGCAACCCTCGGTGCCTTCGAGGCGCTCGGCCCGGTGACGCGCGGCGTCGCCGGCCTCGGTGCCGCGACCGCCGCCGCCGACCGGCTGAAGACCCTCGTCACCCGGCCCGAGCCGGTGCGCGATCCGGCACGCCCCGATCCCTTGCCGGATGGCGCGCGGCTCACGCTCGATGGCGTCGGCTTCGGCTACGATCCGGACCGCCCGGTGCTGCGCGACATCCGCCTCACCGTCGAGCCCGGCCGCAGCGTCGCCATCCTCGGCCCCTCGGGCGGCGGCAAGTCGACGCTGCTGGCGCTGATCTTGCGGCTCCTCGACCCGCAATCCGGCGCGGTCCGCATCGCCGGCGCCGACCTGCGCACCGTGCCGCAGGCCGATATCCATGCCCGTGTCGCGCTTCTTGGTCAGCGCGCGCCGGTCTTCCTCGGCACGATCCGCGAGAACCTGCTCATCGCCTGCGAGGATGCGAGCGACCAGGACCTCTGGCAGGCGCTGGAGCGGGCGCGGCTCGCCGATCTCGTCCGCGCGCTCCCCGACGGGCTCGACACTTTCGTGGGCGAGACCGGCAAGACGCTGTCGGCCGGGCAGGGGCGGCGCCTGTGCCTCGCGCGCATCCTCCTGTCGCGCGCCGCCATCCTCGTCCTCGACGAGCCGACCGCCGGCCTCGACGCCGAGACCGAGCGCGATTTCCTGGCCGATCTCGCGGCCGCGACCGAGGGCCGCACGCTCGTCCTCGCGACCCATGCGGATCTGCCGCCCGGCGCCGTCGAGGAGACTTATCGGCTCGTCGCGGGCCGGCTGGAGCCCCTCGCTCAGGGCAGCGTATAGACCGCGAAGATCCGGTGCGGCCCCGGCTCGGCATTGTCGAAGAGGCCGGAATCGAGCGCGGCCCGCGCCGCGTCGAGATCCGCCATGAGGCAATGCGCGTCCACCGCGACCTGCTGCGCAAGCCCGTTGCAGGAGAGCGGCGAGCATTCCGGTATGTTCCCCAGCGAGAAGGTCGCGATGTCGAAGCCGGCGAGCACTCGCTGCTCCGGCACGCGGACATGCAGCGCGCCGGCATCGAAGGCGACCGGCACCCAGGCGTGCCGCTTCTCGTCATAGGCCTCGGGAAACATCTCGTAGTAGAAAAGCCGCATCCCCGTCAGGTCGACGCCCTCGGCCGCCGCGAAGGGCCGCATCGCCTCCGGCGTGTCGAAGAAGCCGAGGACGTTGCGCCCGTACCAGGCCACATTGGCGAATTCGCGCGAGATGCAGCCGCTGACCGACCAGATCTCGGCGACATGCTCCGGCCCGAAACCATCCGGCCAGGCCGCGACCTGCTTGTAGAGATAGCCCGCAGGGATCATCGTCGCAGTCTACAGCGCGATCGGGGCTTGGGCGATCCTGCGGCGCGGCAAGCATCGACCATTTTGTTTCGAACCTTGCCCCGGCGTCGCGCGACATACTCCAAGCGGTCTCGCGACGGCAGCAGTCGCCGCGAGATGGCCAAGGCGCTGAAGTTGAGCGAGGAACGGCGCGCGTCGCCGCGCCGAGCCGGCTTTCGGCGTCGTATCGAAACGAGGAGCGATGCAGATCGACGATCTGATCAAGGCTCTCGCGGCCTATTCCGGGTTTGGCTGGCCGATCGGGCGCGTCCGCGTCCGCGCGGGGACGGCCGGCGTGGCGTTCGCGAATGCCGGCTTCGCCTTCAAGGCCGGCTATTGCGGCCGCGCCGGGCAGCGGCGCTTTCCTGTCCGCCAGGACAGCGCGGGCGCCTCATCCCTCTCGCCGACTTTGCGCGATCAGGCGATCGATGTCCGTCTCGAGGCTCCGCAACTGGGGATGGTTGCGGAAGGCGGCCGCCGCCGCCGTGCCGTAGAGCGCCGCGAGGTTGGCGGCCGTAGCGCGGACCTCCTCTTCGAGATGGACCCGGAGATGCGCCGTGGCGGACGGGTCGGCCGCCAGGAGGCGCTGGCCGGCGCGCAGCCAGAGGGCGTGCAGCAGGCCCGTGAGCCCGGCTCCGGCCAGCTCGGATGTGGTCGTCATTTCCAATCCTCCATCGGGTGCGGACTATGACCCTTCGCATTGCAACATCCACCCTCTACTGGAAGAACGGCAAAGGCATCTTCAAATTCATTGTCACCGCCGCGCGCGCCGCGACGGCCTGCGGCGCTCTGATGCGCGCCGCGCACTCCGGCATCGGCTTCGGCGGCTCGGATTGGCCCCGGCGCGCGGCGCCTGGACGGTATGGATTGGGTATGCAGTAAATACATGCCTCGTTCGAGGGAGACCGCAATGAAACACCTATTTGGAATGTTTCTGCTCGCCGCGATCGTTCATTTTGGCCTGGCGCCCGGCGAGGCCCGCGCCCAAGAGGTCTGCCCGGACAATTTCTCGGCCTACGCCGACAGCGGCGAGACCGTCCAATGCCTATGCGAGGCCGAGGCGACGCAGCGCGGCTCGATCTGGGGCACCGATATCTACACGACCGATTCCTCGGTCTGCCGCGCCGCGCTCCATGCCGGCGTCATCACGCGGCGTGGCGGCCCCGTGACGATCACGGCCCGGCCGGGCGAGCCGCGCTATCTCGGCGTGACGCGCAACGGCGTCGTCTCGTCCAACTACGGCCCCTACCGGTCGAGCTTCGTCTTCGCCGTCCAGAGACGCGCCGGGGAGCCGGCCGCGACTCCCTTGCAGCCGGCCGAGGCAAGCCAGGTCTGCCCCGACAATTTCTCGGCCTATGCCGACAGCGACGAAACCGTGCGCTGCACCTGCAGCCCCGAGGCGACTCAGAAGGGCTCGATCTGGGGTTCGGACGTCTATACGACCGATTCCTCGGTCTGCCGCGCCGCCCTGCATGCGGGCGTGATCAACCGCCGCGGCGGTCCCGTCACGGTCGTGGCGCGGCCCGGTGAGCGGCGCTATCTCGGCGTCACCCGCAACGGCATCACATCTTCGAATTACGGGCCGTACAAGACGAGCTTCGTCTTCGAGGGCGGACCGCGGACGACCACGCAGTCGGCGCCGATCTGCCCCGACAACTACGCCGCCTTCACCGAAGACGACGAGCCCTATGCCTGCACCTGCGACGCGCTCGCGACGACGAACGGCTCGATCTGGGGGACCGACGTCTATACGGCCGATTCCGGCATCTGCCGCGCCGCGCGGCACGCCGGTGTCCTCGGGCCGAACGGCGGCCAGGTCGTGGTCGTGCCGCGCCCCGGCCAGGAGCGCTATGTCGGTGTGACGCGCAACGGCGTCACCTCCAGCAACTACGGCCCCTACAAGCTCAGCTTCGCCTTCGAGGGCGCGCCGCGCGCCACGCCCCGCCGCACCGAGCCGGCGCCGCGCGCCGAGACGGCACCGCGTTCCGGCGACGTCTGCCCCGACAACTTCGTCGCCTATGCGGATACGACCGAGCCGGTCGGCTGCGCCTGCCAGCCGGACGCGATCGCGCGCGGCTCGGTCTGGGGCTTCGACGTCTACACGGCCGATTCCTCGGTGTGCCGCGCAGCCCTGCACGCGGGCGTCGTCGGCCCGCGCGGCGGCGAGGTGGTCGTGATCCCGGAGCCGGGCCGCGAGCGCTATGTCGGCGTGACGCGCAACGGCGTGACCTCGTCGAACTACGGCCCCTACAAGTCGAGCTTCCGCTTCCGGGCGGCCGAGCGGCCGGTGGTGATCGGCGACCGCCCCGCCCAGGCGCCCGTCGCCTCGACGCTGCGCGAGACCGGCCAGGTGCAGCTCTATATCCAGTTCCGCACCAACTCGGCCGAGCTCGACCCCGGCTCCTACCCGACCCTGCTCGAATTGCAGGAGGCGCTGCGCGGCGATCCGGGCCTGAGGCTCGTGCTCGTCGGGCACACGGATGCGGTCGGCACGCCGCAATACAATCTCGATCTGTCGCGCCGGCGCGCCCAGTCGGTCGCCGACTGGCTCGTGCAGCAGGGCATTCCGCGTAACCGCCTCGGCGTCGACGGCAAGGGCCTCACGCAGCCGATCGCCGACAACCAGAGCGAGGAGGGGCGGGCCCTGAACCGCCGCGTCCAGGCCCTTCGGGTGCAATGATGGCGCCGCGGCGGGCCATCGTCACGGGCGCGAGCCGCGGCATCGGCCGCGCCATCGCGATGCGTCTGGCGGGGCGCGGCTACCGCGTCCTGGCGGTCGCCCGCAGCGCCGACCTGCTCGAGGCGCTGCGCTCGGAAGCGATCGTGCCGCACGCGGCGGATCTACGCGAGGCGGCGGCCTGCATCGCCGCCGTCGATGCCGCGCTTGTCGCGCTCGGCGGCGTCGACCTGCTGGTCAATTGCGCCGGCGCCACCAAGCGCGGGGATTTCCTCTCCTTGAGCGATGCCGACATGCTCGACGGCTTCCAGCTCAAGTTCCACGCCGCCGTGCGGCTGACCCGCGCCGCCTGGCCGCATCTCGTCGCGAGCGGGGCCGGCCATGTGGTCAACATCGTGGGCGTGGGCGGGCGCACGCCGTCGGCCGATTTCACGATCGGCAGCTCGGTCAACAGCGCCCTGATGGCCTTCGGCAAGGCGATGGCGGATCGCGGCCTCGCCGACGGGGTGCGCGTCAA
>JBDHTH010000295.1:0-4671 GCA_039808545.1 Phreatobacteraceae bacterium
CTTCGGACGTTCCGCCCCTTCGCCTCACCCGGCTCCTATGACGAGCTTGTAGGCGGGAATGAGGCCGAAGTCGTAAGCCGGGACCGCGGAGGTCGGGTTGGGCGGCGCGGTTCGCCGGCGCCGGATCGTCTCCACCGCCTCGGCCAGCTCCGCGATCGAGAGGCGCTTGCTGGTCAATGCTGCTCAATCCGGACGCACTCGTCGAGGTCGGCTGCCGGTGGGTAGTGTTTCAGTTTGAAATCGGAGGCAGGCCGATCAGGACTGGCACCTGACAATCGGATCAAAAGTGTTGCCGCATGCGGGGATCGAGGAGGTCGCGCAGGCCGTCTCCCAGCAGTTGCAGGGATACTGCCGTGACGACGATCGCCAGGCCCGGCGCCAGGATCAGCCATCCGGCCTGATGCATGTATTGCTGCGCCGCGGCGATCATGTTGCCCCAGGTGGGGGTCGTCGGCGGAACGCCGGCGCCGAGAAAGGACAGGGCCGCCTCGGTCAAGACGGTGTAGGCGAAGAGGAAAGTCGCCTGCACCAGGATCGGTGCCAGGACATTCGGCAGAAGGTGCTTCACGGCGATGCGCAGGGGTGACGCGCCGAAGGATTGTGCGGCCTCGACGAAGGGGAGTTCGCGCAGCACGAGCGTGGCGCCGCGGACGATCCGGGCCACGCGGGGCGTGTAGACGATTGTCAGGGCGATGACGACGTTGAACAGCGACGGGCCCAGGCTCGCCATCAGGGCGATGGCGAGGAGGATGTCGGGAAACGCCATCAATGCGTCGGTGAAGCGCATCAGAAGCGCGTCGAGCCGGCGGATGCAGCCGGCGAGAAGCCCGATGGCCGTGCCGGCAACCGTCGCGGCGGCAACCACCAACAGCCCCACCAGCAGCGACGTACGTGCGCCGTAGATGGTACGCGACAAGACATCCCGCCCGAACTCATCCGTTCCGAATAGATGTTCGGCCGAGGGCGGTCGCAGCCGCCGGCTGATGGCGAGGCGGGTCGGCGAAGGCAGATCCAGCAGCGGCGCGCAAAGCGCGATCGCCACGATCGCGACAAGAACGACGGCGGCGATCAAGAGCAGCGGCCTGCCCGCCACGCGGCGGACCACGAGCGCCAGGGCGAGGCGCGACGCAGGCGGGCCCGTCATCGGCACTCAGGCCCTGATCCGTGGATCGACGAGCATATAGATGACGTCGATCAGGATGTTCAGGACGACGTAGACGCCCGAGATCACGAGCAATGCGCCCTGGATCACCGGATAGTCCCGCCGGACGACCGCGGAGGTCACCAGATTGCCGATTCCCGGCAAACCGAACACGGTCTCGGTCACGATCGCTCCGCCGATCAGCGTGGCGACGGTCAGCCCGAGCACGGTGATGATCGGTGTCAGCGCGTTGCACAGCGCATGGCGCAGGACCACTGTCCTGGAAGGCAGACCCTTGGCATGCGCCGTGCGGATGTAGTCGTCCTGAAGCACCTCGAGCATGCTCAGCCGCGTGAAGCGCAGGATCAGCGCCGAATTGGGAATGGCGAGCGCCGTTGCCGGCAGGATCAGATAGTGGAGGCGCTCCAGGAAGCCCGCCTCCGGCGGCCCATATCCCGAAACCGGGAACCAGCGCAGATCGACCGCGAGATACTTGATCAATGTCAGCCCGATCCAGAAGCTCGGCAGGCTGGCGGCGACCATCGCCAGCGTCGGCAGCACCTGTGCCCTACCTCTGCCCTGGCCGACCGCTGCGAGAATGCCGAGAGGAATGCCGATCAGCGCGGCGAGCGCGATCGCCAGCCCGGTCAGCGCGAGCGTGAGCTCGGCGCGTTCCCCGATCGCGACCAGGACGGGCCGGTCGAGGAAGATCGACTGGCCGAGGTCGCCACGGGCGAGATCAGCGAGGAAAGCGGCGAACTGCACCAGGAGCGGCCGGTCGAGGCCGAGCCGCGCGCGCAGCGCCGCGATCTGCTCGGCCGTGGCCTCGTTGCCGAGCATCGCCGCCGCCGGATCGCCCGGCACTACGCGGACGATCACGAAGGTCAGCGTCACGACGAAGGCCATGACGGCAAGCATGCCGAGCAGCCGGCTCGCGAGACGGGCGGCCACGAGTTCTCCCTTCAGGCTTGGGCGCCGCGCCGGCCGATCCGGCAGGCGCGGCGCTTACCTTACTTGATGCTGACGTTCCAGAAAGCGCTCCACGGCATGGGCTGATAGCCGTCGAGCTTCGCGCTGATCGCCGCGAGGTTGCGGAACTGGCCGACGATGAGCGTGGAGGCCTGCTCATAGAGCAGGCGCTGCACGACCTTCCACAGTTCCGCGCGCTTGGCCGGATCCATCTCGCGATTGAACGCGTCGAGGGCCGCAGCCTTCTCCGGCGTGTCCCACCAGCCGGCATAGGCCGGATTGACGAAGGTCAGCAGGGACGGTTCGGGCACGAAGGTATTGTAGGAGGTGAAGCTTTCCCAGGCATTCGGATCCTCGCGCTGACGCACGACGCTCGCCCAGTCCATCACGAGGAGCTCGACCTTGAAGCCGGCATCTTCGAGCTGCTGCTTGGCGACGACGGCCATCTTGTACATGAAGTCGAACTGCTGCGAGGTGATGAGCCGCAGCGTCTCGCCCTTGTAGCCTGCGCGCTTGAGCAGCTCGGCGGCCTTCTTCGGATCGGGCTTGTTGTATCCCGGCGTCGTGCTGTCATGGTAGATCGTGCCGGCGGAATAGATCGAGCCGTCGACGTCGAAGAATTTCGGATTGCCGAAGGCGGCCGTCAGCAGGTCCTCGGCGCCGAGCGCCGCGAGCATCGCCTGCCGGACCAGCGGATTGCCCGTGAGCTTCGACTTCGTGTTGTTGATGATGACGAAGGGCCAGCTCGGCCCCGCCACCAGCGGCTTCACCTCGCGGCTGTTCTCGAATTGCGAGATCGTCTCGGACGGCAGCGAATCCGCGAACTGGAACTGGCCGCTCAGCATGCCGCTCACGCGCGTATTGGCGTTGGGGACCGGGGCGAAGCGCAATTCGTCGACCAGTGCCTTGCGCTCGCCGGCATAGCCGTCGGGCGTCCCCTTGGGCGAGACATAACCGTCGAACCGGCCGAGCCGGATATACTGGTCCGGGCGGTGCTCGATCAGGCGGTACGGGCCCGTGCCGATGAATTCCTTGATCGGACTGCCGGCCGTAGCGATCTCGAACGGCACGATCACGGCCGCGCCATTGTTCATCGCCAGGAGCGGGAGCAGCGGCGCGAAGGGTTGACGCAGCCGGATCGCGACCGTGTCCCCGGATGCGGTGACCGATTCGACGACGGGCGCAGCAAGCTTGCCGCGCGCCGACACCTCCATCCATCGCTTCAGCGAGGCGACCACGTCGTCTGCCGACATGGTCTTGCCGTTGTGAAACTTCACGCCGGTTCGCAGCGGGATCGTGTAGAGCTTGCCGTCCTCCGAAAGGGTCGGCATGGCGGCGGCGAGAAGCGGCGCCACCTCCCAGCGCGCCGTGAAGGTGTAAAGTGTCTCGAAGACGTGCTGCGTGATGATGCTGACGACGTCGGAGGTCGTCGTCGCGGGATCGAGCGTCGGCGGCTCGCCGATCGTCGCGACGTTGATCACGCTTGTCGGCGCGGCCTGCTGCGCCGTTGCCGGTGCGGTCGAGACGATGGCCTGGATGACCGCCGCCGCAAGAAGGCCCTGCAACCCTGTCTTCCGCATGTCACCCCTCCTGTTGTCGGATCGTTGAGATGATCGTTTCCCGGCCGCTGCCATAGGCGGCCGCCATATGCGCTTGCGTGATCTTGCCGTCGCGCAGATCGGCCGCGATCGCGCGGGGATCGCGCTCGCCCGGTGGGCCGTAGCCGCCGCCGCCAGGCGTGTGCATGATCAGCCTGTCGCCGGCCGCCATGTCGAAGACGCGTTTCGACTTGATCTCCTCGCGGCGGCCATCCGCCCTCCGGATCCAGGAGATGCCGAAGGCCCCAGGCGCACCGCCTTCGCTGCCCGGAGGCTGCGAGAAGAAGCGCTCGCCGCGATGCGTGATGCGCGCCTTGCCCTCGAGAAGCTCGTATTCGCGGATCACGCCGTTGCCGCCGCGATGCCGGCCGGCCCCGCCCGAATCCGGCCTGATCGCCACTTGCACCATGCGGATCGGGCAATTGATCTCGAGCGACTCGACCGGCAGGTTCATGCAGTTGGTCACGTCCGTCTCGATGACGTCGACCCCGTCGCGGTCGCTGGCGCCGCCCGAGCCGCCGGCGATCATCTCCGACAGGACGTAGCGCGAGCCGTCGTCGCGGATGCCGCTCCAGACGATGCCGTTCATGACCACCGCATCCGATGCAGGCAACCGCTCGGGGATGCATTGCCGGAAGGCGCCGAGCATGCAGGCCGCCATCATCTTCAAGGTGACGGTGCGCGTGTTCACCGGCGCCGGCGGCAGCGGATTGACCAGGCTACCCGACGGCAGCACCAGCTTGACCGGACGAATGCAGCCGCCATTCGTCGGAATGAGCGGATCGGTCAACGCCCTGACGGCGAAGAAGGCCGCCGCGAGCGCGCCGGAGGGTACGGCGTTGATCGGCCCCAGCGTCTGGGCGCTGGTCCCTGTCAGGTCGAAGATGAGTTCGTCGCCGGCAACGATCGCCGTCACCTTGACCGTGACGCGCCGGTCGAGCTCGACCCCGTCATTGTCGAGCG
>JBDHTH010000296.1:0-4662 GCA_039808545.1 Phreatobacteraceae bacterium
AAGACGCGCGTCGCCCTCGCCAAGGCGCTGATCAACGACCCGGAAGTGCTGCTGCTCGACGAGCCGACCGCCTCGCTCGATCCCGACACCGCCGACTGGATCCGCACGCGCCTCGAGACCTACCGGGCGCGGCGCGGCGCCACGATCCTCCTCGCCTCCCACAACATGGCGGAGGTCGAGCGGCTCTGCGACCGGGTGATCATGCTGAAGGCCGGCCGCATCGAGGACGACGACAGCCCGTCCGGGCTCCTCAAGCGCTACGGCCGCGCCAATCTCGACGAGGTGTTCCTGGATGTCGCGCGCGGCCGCCGCTCCGAGGCGCTCGCATGAGCGCGCCCGCCTCCCCGGCCCGGCGACGCGGGGCCGCCGCGGCCTCGCTGGCGCGGATCGCCGCCATGGTGCGGCGCTATCTCTATCTCCTGCGCTCCTCCTGGCCGCGCCTCGCCGAGCTGATGTACTGGCCCGCCATCCAGCTCGTCACCTGGGGCTTCGTGCAGGTCTATGTCGACCGCAACGCGGCGCTGTTCGGCGGCCAGGCGGCCCGGCTCGGCGGCATCTTCATCGGCGCGGTGCTGCTCTGGGACATCCTGTTCCGCGGCCAGCTCGGCTTCTCGATCTCGTTCCTGGAGGAGATGTGGGCGCGCAATCTCGGCAACCTGATGATGAGCCCGCTGCGCCCGGCCGAGTTCGTCGTCGCGCTGATGGTGATGAGCATGGCGCGCCTGGCGATCGGCATCGTGCCCGTGTCGATCGCCGCGATCCTGTTCTTCGACTTCAACCTCTACGCGATGGGCTTCGCGCTGCTCGCCTTCTTCGTCAATCTGATCCTGACGAGCTGGGCCGTGGGGCTGTTCGTCTCCGGGCTGGTGCTCCGCCATGGGCTCGGCGCCGAGAGCTTCGCCTGGACGCTGATGTTCCTGCTGCTGCCCTTGACCTGCGTCTACTACCCGCTCTCGGTGCTGCCGGGCTGGCTGCAATATGTCGCTCTGGCGCTGCCGCCGACCTATGTGTTCGAGGGGATGCGGGCCGTGCTGATCGAGAACCGATTCGAGCCCGGCATGATGCTGCGGGCGCTCGCGCTCAACGCGCTGTATTTCTCGGTCGCCGCCCTGGCGTTCGGATTTCTGCTGCGCGAGGCGCGAAAAGCCGGCTCGCTGGTCCAATCGGGGGAATAAAAACTCGCTTCCGGGGCATTTTGCGATGCACAAAAGCCACGCTCGCGGCTTTTAAGGCAACGTTAGACGTTGGTCGGGTTGAATCGAACCGGACAACTTCTAATCTCCCCTACCGGCAATTCGCATGTCGAAAGACCCCATGGACGCTGAGCGCGCGGGTATCGCGTTTTCACAGGCCCGCCCGGCACCGGTCGCGACGCGCTTCGATTGGCCGGCGTTTCAATGGCCCTCCTTCGAGGGGCCGCTGATGGGGATGCCCGCATTGTCCTATTATCTCTGGTACGAGCTCAACCACGCCGCGGTCAGCCCGCTCCGCCTCGCGGCCGACACGACGCGGCTGTATTTCAAGAACCCGCTCAATCCGCTGGCCCATACCGAGCTCGGCCGGACCATCGCGGCGGCCTGCTCGGTGTTCGAGCGCACCACCCGCCGCTACGGCAAGCCGGCCTTCGACCTGCCGAAGACGGTGGTCGACGGCGCGACCGTCGACGTCACCGAAAGGATCGTCTGGCAGCGACCCTTCTGCGATCTCGTGCATTTCCAGCGGGCGATCCCCGGCCCCCGCAAGGCCGACGCCAAGGTGCTGATCGTCGCGCCGATGTCGGGCCACTACGCGACGCTCCTGCGCGGCACCGTCGAGGCGATGCTGCCCGGCCATGAGGTCTACATCACGGACTGGATCGATGCCCGCATGGTGCCGCTCTCGGAGGGCAGCTTCGATCTCGACGACTATGTCGACTACGTCATCGAGATGCTGCACCATCTCGGCGGCGACACGCATGTGATCGCGGTCTGCCAGCCCTCCGTGCCGGTCTTCGCGGCCGTCGCGCGGATGGAGGCCGAGAAGGACCCCTACGCGCCGCGCTCGATGACGCTGATGGGCGGACCGGTCGACACGCGCCGCAACCCGACCGTGGTCAACACGCTGGCGCAGGAGCGCGGCATCGACTGGTTCCGCCGCAACGTCATCACGACGGTGCCGTTCCCGCATCCGGGCGTGATGCGGCAGGTCTATCCGGGCTTCCTGCAGCTCACCGGCTTCATGACGATGAACCTCGATCGCCATGTCGACGCCCACAAGGCGCTCTACCAAAACCTGGTGAAGGGCGACGGCGACTCGGCCCAGAAGCATATCGAGTTCTACGACGAATACCTCGCCGTGATGGACCTGACGGCCGAGTTCTACCTGCAAACCGTCGACACCGTCTTCGTGCGCCACGCGCTGCCGAAGGGCGAGATGACGCATCGCGGCGAGAAGGTCGATCCGGGCGTGATCCGCAACGTCGCGCTGCTGACCGTGGAAGGCGAGAACGACGATATTTCGGGCGTCGGGCAGACCCAGGCGGCCCACGACCTGACGCCGAATCTGCCGGCCTCCATGAAGGAGCACTACCTCCAGGTCGGCGTCGGCCATTACGGCGTGTTCAACGGCAGCCGCTTCCGCTCCGAGATCGCGCCGCGCATCGCAGCCTTCATCGAGAGGCACAGGAAGCCGGCGCGTGCCGAGCGGGTGAAGCGCGAGGAGCCCAGGGTTTCGGAGCTCAAGGTTCCGGAGCCGAAAGCCGCCGAGACGAAGGTCGAGGCCAAGGCCGAAGCGGCGTCGAAGGCCGCGACGGCGCCCGCCGCCAGCTCGGTCGTCGCTTTCGAGCGGCCGAAGCCGAAGCGCGAGGCTGCC
Organism: Phreatobacteraceae bacterium; assembly: GCA_039808545.1. GTDB lineage: Bacteria > Pseudomonadota > Alphaproteobacteria > Rhizobiales > JBDHTH01 > JBDHTH01. The sequence goes on from JBDHTH010000296.1 coordinate 2,851, forward strand.
GCGAAGCCGCCCCTGGAAGCCGGGCCGGCACCCGCCGCGCCGAAGGCTGCCGAAGCAAAGGCCGCCGCACCGGACCCTGCCGCCGCGAAGGGCCCCTCGGCCCTGTTCCTGGCGGCGCCCGACGGCACGGTCGACGATCTCGCGCTGATCGACGGCGTCGGCCCGGCGCTCGCCCGCGCCATGAACGAAGCCGGCGTTTACCATTTCTGGCAGATCGCCCGCCTCTCGAAGGACGATATTTCCTGGCTCGACGAGAAGATCGGCGCCGAGGGCCGCATCCTCAGCGAGAAATGGATCAACCAGGCGGCCAAGCTCGCGGCCCGCGCGTAGTCTCTGCGAATACAACCAATGGCCGCCGAAATAGCTCTCAAGCGCTTGTTTCGGCGGCGATTATGCATTTGTGATCGCTTCTGCCGATTTGCGTCGTGACCCTGTCGCGAGATCCGGGCAAGATGGGCTCAGCACCGGGCAGGGGCGGCGTATACTATGCGGAGCGATTCGCTGGGGCGGCGCTGGCCATCCGCGCCCTCTCGTCATAATGGTCGCCCCATGGGACACGCCTCTGTCATCGCCGGGTTCTTCCGCCGAGATCCCGATGCCGCGACCGAATCGTTCGACGTCGAGCACGAGGGCGCGCTCTATCGCGTGCGGGTCCGGCGGATGACGCAGGCGCGCCGCTATACGCTGCGCGTGATGTCGGCCTCGCGCGACGTCGTCCTGACGATCCCGGCCCGCGCGCCGCTGCGCGATGCGCGCGCCTTCGTCAACCGCCATGGCGGCTGGATCGCGGCCCGCGTCGCGCGCCTGCCCGACGCGGTGCCGTTCGAGGACGGCGCGCTCATCCCGCTGCGCGGCGTATTGCACCGCATCGAGGCCCGCCCGGCGAGCCGGGGCGTGGTCTGGATCGAGCAGGGCCTGCCCGGCGGCCGGCCGACGCTGGTGGTGGCCGGCGACGTCGCGCATCTGCCGCGCCGCGTCACCGATTTCCTGAAGCGGCAGGCGCGCGCCGACCTCGTCGGGGCGACCAAGCGCCATGCGGCCGTGCTCGGCGTCGCCGTCAAGGCCGTGACGCTACGCGACCAGAAGAGCCGCTGGGGCTCCTGCTCGAGCCGGGGCGCCATCGCGTATTCGTGGCGGCTGATCTTCGCGCCCTCCTACGTGCTCGACTATCTCGCGGCCCATGAGGTCTCGCATATCGTCGAGCTCAACCATTCGCTGCGCTTCTGGCGCACGGTGCGCCGGCTCTATCCCGATTACGAGCGTGCCGAGGCCTGGCTGAAGCATCACGGCGCCGAACTGCACCGCTACGGCGCCTAGGGTCAGGCTTCGTTTTCATTTCGAGCGATTTTCGATGCGATTGCAGCCCAACACGACGGCGATGACGGTCGTTCTCGGCCTCCTGACCGCCGCCGCCCCGCTCTCCACCGACATGTACCTGCCCTCGCTGCCGGCGATCGGCGCCAGGCTCGGCGCGACGACGCCCGAGGTGCAATGGACGCTGTCGGTGTTCCTGGTCGGCTTCGCGATCGGCCAGATCCTCTACGGGCCGCTCGCCGACCGCTACGGCCGCAAGCCGGTGCTGTTCGCCTCCATCGCCCTGTTCGTGGTGGCGAGCGCGGCCTGCGCCTTCGCGGCCTCGATCAAGCTCCTGATCGCGGCACGCCTCTTCCAGGCGATCGGCGCCTCGGGCGCCATCGTGCTCGCCCGCGCCATCGTCCGCGACCTCTACGAGGGGCCGCGCGCCGCCGAGGAGCTGTCGCGGATGGGCACGATCATGGGGCTGGTGCCGGCGATCGCGCCGGTGATCGGCGG
>JBDHTH010000297.1:0-4644 GCA_039808545.1 Phreatobacteraceae bacterium
CACGCCGAGCACGCCGCCGGGAATGCGCTTCGTCTGCAGCATCGCGGCGTAGAGCAGCCCGTCGTCGATCTCGGTGAAGCCCTTCGCGGCGCCGGACGCGCCCTTGTACATCAGGTAGACCTTGATCGAGGTCACGCCGAACTGCGCCGCCGCCTCGACCAGCGTGTCGACATGGAGCTGGCTCGTCAGGCCGAAATGGAAGCCGAAATCGATCAGCGACTGGCTTTCGCCGCGCTCGCGCCACGGCCCGGTCGATTCGCGCAGATCCGCCGAGCGGTGGAAGGTCAAGAGGCCCGTCACGCCGCCGATCGCGGCCGAGCGCGACTCGGTCGCGAAATCGGTCTCGTTCGAGCCGAAGCCGATATGGGTATGCGGGTCGATCAGCCCCGGCATCACCCAGAGACCCTTGGCGTCGATCGTCTCGCGCGCCGCCGGCCGCTCGCCCTTGCCGAGGAGCGCGACGATGCGCCCGTCGCGGATGCCGATCGAGCCGGTCTTCACGCCGATACCCGGCAGGACGATCTCGCCATCGGCGACGAGCAGATCAAGCGACATGAGCGGTTTCTTCCCTTGGGCGCGCGGCCGGCCCATCCGGTTCCGCGCGCAGCGATTTGAGGACGCCGGCGATCAGCCCGCCGCCCTTCAGGGAGGCGCGCTCGCTCATCGTCGAGACATCCGCGAAGACCGTGAAATCGACGCGCCGCCCGTCTTTCTCGGCGCTGGCGCGGATCGGCGCGCCATGGTCGACGCCGGCCGCGAGGCCGGAAAGCGAGAAGACCTCGGTGCCGTCGAGGCGGAGCGCCCGCCAGCCGCCCGCCTCGGCGAACACCAGCGGGATGATGCCCATGCCGATCAGGTTGGCGCGGTGGATGCGCTCGTAGCTCTCGGCGATGACGGCCCGCACGCCGAGCAGCGCCGAGCCCTTGGCGGCCCAGTCGCGGCTGGAGCCGGTGCCGTATTCGCGCCCGCCGAGGACGATGACCGGCACCTCGCGCGCCGCATAGGACGCCGCCGCCTCGTGCACCGGCACGATCTCGCCCTCCGGCAGGAGCCGCGTCCAGCCGCCTTCGCGCTCCGGCACGAGAAGGTTGCGGATCCGGACATTGCCGAAGGTGCCGCGCAGCATCACCTCGTGATTGCAGCGCCGCCCGACATAGGTGTTGAAGGCGCGCTGCTCGACGCCGCGCGACACGAGATAGCGGCCGGCCGCGCTGTCGAGCGGGATCTCGCCGCTCGGCGAGATATGGTCGGTGGTGAGCGAGTCGCCATAGGCGCCGAGGACGCGGGCGCCGTCGATCCGGTCCGGCAGGCCGCGCGCCGCCGCCTTCTCGGCGAGCGCCAGGAAGGGCGGCTCGACGAGATAGGTCGAGGCCGGGTCCCAGGCGAAGCGCGCGCCCTTCGGCGCGTCGAGCGCATCCCACAGCGCGCCCGAGGGTATCGCGTCGTACACTTCGCGGAACGCGCCGGCATCGCCCGCCCAGGAGACCAGCGCCGCCACCTCGGCGGGCGAGGGCCACAGATCCGCGAGCATCACGGGCGCGCCGCTCGGATCGCGCCCGACCGGCTCCAGGTCGAAATCGATGTCGATCCGGCCCGCCAGCGCGAAGGCCACCACCAGCGGCGGCGACATGATGTAGTTGGCGCGCACCTGGCGGTGGATGCGCCCCTCGAAATTGCGGTTGCCCGACAGCGCCGCCGCCGCGACGATCCCGTCCCGGTCGACCGCCTCCGACATGACGGGCAGGAGCGGCCCGGACTTGCCGCCGCAGGTCGTGCAGCCATAGCCGACGACGTGGAAGCCGAGCGTCTCGAGCGCCGGCAGCAGCGAGAAGCTCTCCAGATAGCGCGTGACGACCCGCGAGCCGGGCGCGAGCGAGGTCTTCACATGCGCCGGAACCTTGAGCCCGGCCCTGACCGCGTTGCGGGCGAGGAGGCCGGCCGCCACCATCACGGAGGGGTTCGAGGTGTTGGTGCAGGCCGTGATCGCCGCGATCGCGACGGCGCCGTGGCGGATCGCGGCGTCCGGGGCGGGGCGGAACAGCGTCTCGGGCGCCGCGACGAAGCCGCCCTCGGCGAGCGGCCGGGCGAGGCGGGCGCGGAAATCCGCCGCCACCTCGGTGAGGTCGAGCCGGTCCTGCGGCCGGCGCGGCCCCGCGACGCTCGGCCGCACCGTGCCGAGATCGATCTCGACGAGGCGCGCATAGGTCGGCTCGGCGAGCTCCGGCGCCCGGAACAGGTCGTTCGCCCTGGCGTAGCGCTCCACGAACGCCGCATGGGCGGGCGAGCGGGTGCGCGCCAGATAGCCGATCGTCTCGCCGTCGATGGGGAAGAAGCCGCAGGTCGCGCCGTATTCCGGCGCCATGTTGGCGATGGTGGCGCGTTCCGGCACGCTCAGCCGCCGGGCGCCCTCGCCGACGAATTCCACGAAGGCCGAGACGACGCCCTCGCGCCGCAGCGTCTGGGTGACGAGCAGCGAGAGGTCCATGGTCGTCGTGCCGGCCGCGAGCTGGCCGGTCAGCCGCACCCCGACCACCTCGGGAACCGGGAAGACATAGGCCTCGCCCAGCATCGCGGCCTCGGCGTCGATGCCGCCGACGCCCCAGCCGAGCACGCCGAGCGCATTGATCATCGGCGTATGGGAATCGCCGCCGATCACGAAATCCGGATAGGCGATCGGCGCGCCGTCCTGCACGGCCTCCACCACGACGGAGGCGATCTTCTCTAGGTTGACCTGGTGGATGATGCCGGTGCCGGGCGTGAAGACGTTGACGCCCGTGAAGGCCTGCTGCGCCCATTTCAGGAAGCGGTAGCGCTCGCCGTTGCGCTCGAACTCGCGCATCAGGTTGTGCTGGACCGCGTCGGGGCTCGCCGAGCGGTCGACCTGCAGGGAGTGATCGACGACGACGTCGACGGGCACGCGCGGCTCCACCCGCCGCGGATCGCCGCCCGCGCCCGCGACCGCGTCGCGCAGCGCCGCGATGTCCTGCAGCACCGGCAATCCGCTGGAATCGGGCAGGATGACGCGCGCCACATGCAGCGGCACGCCCTGCCCGATGTTGTCGGACCAGCCCAGCACCGCCGCGACCTCGGCGTCCGAGACGATGCCGGGCGGGCCGTGGAGCCGGTGCCGCTCGAGGTTTTCGACGAGCACGCGCACGCTATAGGGCAGGCTCGCGACCGCCACGCCGTGCCGGCGCGCCGCCTCGCGCACCGAAACGATCGTCGTCGACTGTCCCGACCTGCCCTCGATCACGACGCGCGGCATCCCGAAGGGTTGAAACGTGATCTTCAGAGACTGCCAAGGAGCGAGGACGAATGTCAACACTTATGCGAAAATCTCGATGCACTTCTCTTAAAGCGAGCGCGCTTCTGGAATCGATCGGCCTCTTCGCCTAAAAGTGTTGACAGATTTTGCGCCGCGCGATTGAGTATCGCGCATCGATACCCGACGCGCCGGCCGGCGCTCATGGCTGGATGCGCGGGCACGCCCCCGGAGCCCCCGCCCCATGTCCCTCGCCACCGGCCCGCAAGACACCGCTTCGCAAGACACCCCCCGCCTTCCGGCTTCGGCCCGCTACCGGGCCCTGCTGAAATCCGGCGAGTTCATCGTCTCGCCCGGCGTCTATGACGGCTACAGCGCCCGCCTCGTCGAGCAGGCCGGCTTCAAGACCGCCGCGACCAGCGGCGCGGCCATCGCCAACGCCCTGCTCGGCGCCGAGGATCTCGGCTTCATGGGGCTGAGCGAGAACGTCAACCACTGCCGCCACATCATCCGCTCGGTGGGAATTCCGGTCACCTGCGACGCCGATAACGGCTACGGCAACCCGATCAACGTCCACTACACGGTGCAGATGTTCGAGGAGGCGGGCGCCGCCGGCATCAACATCGAGGACCAGGTGAGCCCCAAGCGCTGCGGCCACATGCCCGGCAAGGAGGTCGTGCCGGCGCCCGAGATGATCAAGAAGATCGAGGCCGCGACGCTCGCCCGCCGCAGCGACGATTTCGTCATCGTGGCGCGCACCGACGCCCTCGCGCTCGAAGGCATCGAGGGCACGGTGGAGCGCGTGAAGGCCTATGTCGCGGCCGGCGCCGACATGATCTTCCCGGACGCCGTGAAGAGCGAGGAGCACATCGCCCGCATCGTCGAGGCGGCGGCCGGCGTGCCGGTCTCGGTCAATATGGGCTTCGGCATCCGCGCCCGGCCGACGACGCCGCTCCTGCCGATCCCGCGTCTCAAAGCGCTCGGCGTGCGCCGCATCTCGCTGCCGCGCATGCTGCCGGCCGCCGCCATCATGGGCATGCGCCAGGCGCTTGCCGCGATGCGCGGCGTGATGGAGACCGGCGAGCCGGTCAATCGCGAGGACCTGCTCGTCGGCATCGACGAGATCTGGAAGCTGATGGGCTTCGCCGAGGCGCAGGCCCTCGAGAAGCAGCTTCTGACGACCGACATGTACGCGTCCAAATACGGTGCGAACGGTCATGACGGCGCAGCGCGCTGATCGGCCCCTTCCCGTCCCATCCAATCCCGAGGCGGGCGCCGCGACCGGCGCCGAGCTCCTCGCCAGGGTCGCCATCCCGACCGACGCCTTCGCGGTGTCGCCCGACGGCGTGCTGACCATCGCGGGCCACGACGTCCGCGCCCTC
>JBDHTH010000298.1:0-4643 GCA_039808545.1 Phreatobacteraceae bacterium
GAGATCGGACCCAAGCCGATCCTTATCGCCAACATCGCCGATACGCTGCGCGATGCCGGGCTCCTCGGCGAGGCGGTCGGCACGCTCGGCGAGAAGGACGATCCGGAGGCAGGCGATCCGGTGATCGCGGCGGCGGCGCGGGCGATCGCGTGCGGCGCGGCGCCGCAGCGCCGCAAAGTTTACGGGACGCGGCCGCGGCAGCGCGTCAAGCTGCCGAGCTACCGCTGGCAGCGCCAGGACTACACGCTGCCGCTGACCAATGAGCGGCTCGACCTGTTCGGCGGCACCGGCGGGCGGGCCTCGCATCCGCTGCTCGGCCGCCGCGTCAGCGCCGGCGCGCCGGAATGGCGCGCGATGCTCGATGCCGAGGTGGTGCCCTATCTCGCCGACCACAAGGTCGACGACGAGCCGATCATGCCGGCGGCCGGGCTCGTCGAGATGGCGCTGGCGGTCGGCCGCCAGGTGCATGGCGAGGGGCCGCTGCGGCTGCAGGATTTCGACGTGCTGCGGCCGCTGCAATTCGCCCCCGAGGCGATGCGCGAGGTCTCGACCCGCTACGACGCGACCTCCGGCACGATCGAGATCTGGAGCCGGCGGCGCCTCAGCGGCGAAGGCTGGTACCTGCACGCGCATGGCCGCATCGTGAAGGCGGCCGGGGTTCCGGGGCCGCTCGATGTCGTGCTCGACCCCGCCAGGACGCGTACCGACGATGCCGAGGCGGTGTATGCGGCGGCGCGGCGGGCCGGTCTCGACTACGGCCCGAGCTTCCGGCGCGTCGTCGTGCTCGACCGCGACGGCAACGGCGCCGACATCGTGCTGGCGCCGCCCGAGGCCTCGACCGGCGCCTTCGAGGACCATCACCTGCTGCACCCGACATCCTCGGACGCGGCGATGCACCCGCTCTTCCTGGAGCAGGTCCCCGTCAAGGACGAGACGCGCGCCTATCTGCCGGTCCGCTTTCATGCCGTGACGCTGTGGAAGAGCGGCGCGACGATCAAGCGGGCGCTGCTGAAGCGGGTACGCGAGACCGAGACCACCAAGAAGGCCGACATCCTGCTGCTGGATGGCGACGGCGAGATGGTCGCGGAGATTCGCGGCGCGGTGTTCCGCCTCGTCGTGCTGTCGCGCCGCGACGATGACGACCGGCTGTTCCGCGTCGCCTATGAGGCGCTGCTGCCGGCCGCCGACGCGCCGGTGCCGGCCGTCGCGGCGGCGGCCGAGATGCCGACGCCGGATGCCTGGCTGCTGATGCAGGCTTTCGCGCGCTCGCTCGCCTATGAGACGGTGCGCGCCGTCATCGGCAAGGAGCGCGCCACGGTCGGCGCCCTCGTCGAGCAGGGCCGGATCGCCGAGGCGCAGGCGCCGCGCTTCGCGGCCCTGCTGGAGCTGCTTGCGGCCCAGGGGCTCGGGACGCGCAAGACCGGCGGCTTCGCGCTGGCCGGCAAGGCGCCGCTGCCGAGCGCCGCGATCCTGCAGACGCTCGCGCAGCGCCACCCGGAATGCAATGCCGAGATCCGGCTTGCCGCCCATGCGGCGGCCTCGCTTGCGACGGAGCTCGCCGGCGGGCCCGCCGTGAAGGCCAGCACGATCCTGGAAGGGTTTGAGGAGGCGGGGCTGCCGTTCCGCCCGCTGCTCGGCGCGATTGCCGACGCGGTCCGGGAGGCGGGGGCTCGCTTCGCGCCGGCGCGGCCGCATGTCGCGGTGCTCCATCCCTGGACCGCCGGGCTGCTGCAGACGCTGCTGCCCTTCGCGCGGTCGCGGGCGGCGCGGATCACGCTGGTCGGCGCAGACGAGGCCGAGCATGAGCGGATCGCGGCCAAGTTCGGCGCGGGCATCTTCGGCCGCGCGAGCGGCGGCGAGGCTATCAGCCCACATGTCGATCTCATCGTCGGACTCGCCTTCGCGCCACTGATGCCGAATGCGTCCGCCGATGCGATCGAGGCGCTGCGGAACGCGGCGCCGGGCGCGGCGATCGCGGTGGCGGCGCTCAGGGCGAGCCCGGCCTTCGACGTGCTGCTCGGCGGGCAGGCGAACTGGTTCGCGCAGTCGCTCGATCCGGATTTCCCGGTCGGCCAGGTGCCGGGCGCCGAGGAGACGGCGCGCGTGCTCGAGGGGCTCGGCGCGGAGGCGGTCGAGACGCTGCCGGTCGGCGGTCTCGGCGCGCTGCTCACGGGGCGCATCGCGGCGCCGGCGCCGGCGATCGTGCCGGATGCGAAGCCGATCCTCGCGCTGCCGGTCGAAGGAGCCGAGGAGTTCCTCCGCGAGATCGCGGGTGAGGGCGGCATCGCGGCGCGCGAGGCGATCGCGGAACGGCTCGAAGGGCTGGAGGCCGCCGCCGATCTCGTGCTGCCCGTCACCTTCGCATCGGCGCCTGAGGTCAGCGCGTCGATCGCCGCGACCATATTGGAGCTGCGCGCCACGCTCGAATGGGCGAAGGCGCTCGGCCGGCCGGTCCGGCTGTGGCTCGTCACGCGGCAGGCGCGCCAGCCCGGCGCCAAGGCCATCGATCCGGCCGCAACCGCGATCTCGGCCTTCTTCCGCGTCGCCGTGAACGAATATCCCGATATCGACCTCCGGCTCGTCGACGTGCCGGAATTCGACGCGGCGAGCGGCGGCCGGGTCAGGGCGCTGATCGCCGGCGGCACGGCCGAGGCCGAGCTGGTGGTGACGGCCGACAATCTCCTGGCGGCGCGTGCGCAGCGCGGCGCGGTCGCCGCGCCGCTCGGCGTGAGCGAGACGCGGCGGGTGAAGCTGACGGTGGCGCATCGCGGCATGCTGTCGTCGGCCCGCTGGGTGGCGGCCGAGCGCGCTCCGCCGGCCGGGGACGAGATCGAGGTCGCGGTCGGCGCGACCGGCCTCAATTTCCGCGACGTGATGCTGGCGCTCGGCGCGCTCGACGACGACATCCTCGGCGTCGGCCTCACGGAGGCGGCGCTCGGCTTCGAGTTCGCCGGCACGGTGACGCGGGTCGGCCCCGGCGCCAAGGGTCACAAGGTCGGCGACCGGGTGATGGGCTTCGCGCAGGACGCCTTCGCGTCGCATGTGACGATCCCCGGCTGGTTCGCCTTCAAGCTGCCGGACACGGTCGCGATCGAGGCGGCGGCGGGCATCCCGGTGGCGTTCTCGACCGCCTGGTACGGGATGATCGAATGCGCCCGGCTGAAGCGCGGCGAGACCGTGCTGATCCACGGCGCGGCCGGCGGCGTCGGCCTCGCGGCGGTGCAGATCGCCCTGTCGCGCGGCGCGAAGGTGATCGCGACCGCGGGCACGGCCGACAAGGCGAGCCTTTTGAAGATGCTCGGCGTGGAGGCGGTCTACGATTCCCGCAGCCTCGCCTTCGCGGACGAGATCCTGCGCGCCCATGGCGGCGTCGACGTGGTGCTGAACTCGCTCGCCGGCGAGGCGATGCTGGAAAGCATCCGGATCCTGAAGCCGTTCGGCCGCTTCGTGGAGCTCGGCAAGCGCGACTTTCTCGCCAATACGAGCCTCGGCGTGCGCCCGCTGGCCCGCAACCTTTCCTATTTCGGCGTCGATCTCGACCAGTTGCTGGCGCATGACCGGCAGCTTGTCGTCAAGCTGATGCAGCGCCTCTACAAGGAGCTGGAGAGCGGCAAGCTCCGGCCGATTCCCTACCGGGTGTTCGACGGCGCCATGGTCGGCGAGGCGTTCCGGCAGATGCAGGCGGCGAGCCATGTCGGCAAGATCGTCGTCAAGCCGGCGGCCGAGGGCGTCGCGGCGCCCGGCGGCGACGTGGCGTTCGCGCCGGGCGAGGGCGTGCATCTGGTGATCGGCGGCACGCAGGGCTTCGGCTTCGAGACGGCGCTGTGGCTGTCGCGCAAGGGCGCCGAAACCGTGATCGTCGCGTCGCGCAGCGGCATCAAGGATCCGGAGATCGAGGCGCGGCGCGCCGCCGCCGAGGCGCCGGGGCGACGCATCCTGTCCGAGACGCTCGACATCCGCGACGAGGCGGCGGTCCGCGCCCTCATCGCGAAGATCGAGCGCGAGCATGGGCCGCTCGCCGGCGTCATCCATACCGCGATGGTGCTGGAGGACGGGCTGATCCAGGGCCTCGACGAAGCGCAGCTCGGCAACGTGCTGCCGCCGAAGGTCGACGGCGTGCTGGCGCTCGACGCGGCGACGCAAGGCATGAAGCTCGACTATTTCGTCGTCTATTCCTCGGCCGCCGCGCTGATCGGCAGCCCCGGCCAGGGCGCCTATGTGGCGGCCAACGCCTTCCTGGAGGGCGTGATCGAGAAGCGCCGCGCCGGGGGCCTGCCGGGCCTCGCGGTGGCGTGGGGCGCGATCGCGGATGCGGGCGTGCTCGCCAAGAACCAGTCGCTCAGCCAGCGCCTCGCGCGGGCGACGGGCGTGACCGGCGTGAAGGTCGCGGACGGCCTCGCCTTCCTGGAGCGGCTGCTCGCCGAGGGCGACGGCGGGGAGGGCGTGCACACCTATTCGGAGATCCGCCGCAGCGCGATCGCCGACCAGCTCGCGATCCTGCGCACGCCGGCCTTCAAATCCGCCTTCCTGACCTCCGGCAAGACCGCCGAGGCGGGCTCCGAGGATGCGCTGGCGGCGATCGAGGGCAAGACGGATGCCGAGGCGCTCGAGATCCTGCTGCCGATGCTGGCGGGGGAGATCGG
>JBDHTH010000299.1:0-4630 GCA_039808545.1 Phreatobacteraceae bacterium
GTCAACATCGATGTCGAGGATCAGCCGACGGGCGAGTTCTCGGTGGCGGGCGGCTATTCGACGCAGGACGGCTTCGTCGGCGAGGTCTCGGTCGGCGAGCGCAACTTCCTCGGCCGCGGCCAGCAGGTTCGCGTCGCCGTGACCCTCGGCCAGCGCACCCGCGGCGTCGAGTTCTCCTTCACCGAGCCGTATTTCCTCGGCTACCGGATCTCGGCGGGCTTCGACGTCTTCGCCAAGCGCCAGCAGGCCTCGAACTACATCACGTTCGACAGCCAGATGATCGGCGGCACCATCCGCTTCGGTATTCCGATCACCGAGGAGTTCGGCATCCAGACGCGCTACTCGATCTATCAGCAGAAGATCACGATCCCGGAAGCGCTGAAGAACTGCGTCGTCTACCCGATCCCGGTCGGCGATGCGTGTCTGCTCGATGGCGAGGCGTCCTACGCCTACAAGGAACTCGACGGCGAGAAGCGTCTCGTGTCGATGGTCGGCTATTCGCTGATCTACAACACGCTCGACAACAACATTAACCCGACCTCGGGCATCCTCGCCGAGTTCCGCCAGGACATCGCCGGCGTCGGCGGCGACGCGAAGTTCCTGCGCACCACGGTCGATGCCCGCTGGTATCGCGACCTCGGCTTCTACGACGCGATCGCCTTCATCCGCGGCCAGGCCGGCTATATCCGCGCCTTCGGCAACCAGAACCTGAAGATCCTCGATCAGTTCTTCAAAGGGCCGGAGATCGTTCGCGGCTTCGCGCCGGGCGGCATCGGTCCGCGCGACATCGGCAGCCAGAGCCTCGATTCCCTCGGCGGCACCACCTATTGGGGCGTGACGCTCGAGGCGCAGTTCCCCATGAGCTTCCTGCCGAAGGATCTCGGCCTGAAGGGGGCGGTGTTCGCGGATGCGGGCTCGCTGTTCAACTACAAGGCCTCCAACCCGGTTCCCATCGTCGGCATTCCGGGCGGCGTGCCGCTGAATATCTGGGATGAGAACAAGGTTCGCTCCTCCATCGGTGTCGGTGTGCTCTGGGCCTCGCCTTTCGGTCCGGTCCGCTTCGATTTTGCCTGGCCGATCACCAAGGGCGAGTTCGACCGAACCCAGTGGTTCCGCTTCTCGGGCGGCACCCGGTTCTGATCGGCCGATGGCGCGCTTGAAGCGCGCCATCATCGCGATGGCCCGTCGATGAGCGATCCCATCTTCTTTCAGGCGGCGCCGACCGATGTCGGCGCCGCTGCCGTTCTTCTCGGCGCGACCTTGCCCGAGGCCGCCGATCCACGGCGCGCGATTCGCCGCTTCGCGCCGCTGGCGAGCGCCGGCCCGCATGATCTCGCCTTCCTCGATCGGCCGCAGTTCCTCGACGAGGCGGCCGCGACGCGCGCCGGCTGCTGCCTCGTCGTCGAGAAATTCGCAGATCGGCTGCCCGCGACCACGATTCCGCTGGTCGTGAAGGATGTGCCGCGCGCCTATGCGAGGATCGCGGCCGCGCTGTTTCCGACCGCGATGCGCCCGCAATCGATCTTCGGCGCCGCCGGCGTCGCGCCGGGCGCCTTCGTGCATCCGACCGCCCGGCTCGAGCAGAACGTCACGGTCGACCCCGGCGCCGTCATCGGCCCCGGCGCCGAGATCGGCGGCGGCACGATCATCGCCGCCAATGCGGTGATCGGGCCCGAGGTGCGGATCGGCCGGGACTGCTCGATCGGCCCCGGCGCCTCGCTCGTCTCGGCACTGCTCGGCAACCGCGTGATCATCCATGCGGGCGCCCGCATCGGCCAGGACGGCTTCGGCTATTCGCCTGGCCGCGGCGGCCATACCAAGATCCCGCAGGTCGGCCGCGTCATCCTGCAGGACGATGTGGAGATCGGCGCTTCCACGACCATCGATCGCGGCTCCAACCGCGACACCGTGATCGGCGAGGGCTCGAAAATCGACAACCTCGTGCAGATCGCGCACAACGTGACGATCGGCCGGCATTGCATCCTGGTCGGGCATGTCGGCATCGCCGGCAGCGTCACGATCGGCGATTTCGTCATCATGGGCGGCAAGGTCGGCGTGCGCGACAACGTGACGATCGGCGACGGCGTCCGGATCGCCGCCTCGAGCCTGGTCGGCGGTGATATCGCGGCCGGGCAGGAGGTCGGCGGTGCCCCCGCCAAGCCGATCCGGCAGTGGATTCGCGAGATGGCGATGGTAGAACGGCTGGCACGCGGCAAGACGGCCAGCACGACGGGGACGACATGACCGAGGATGCGAAGAAGGGCGACGACAAGCCCGCCGAAAACGTAAAGCCGATCGAGCCGATCGACATCCAACGCGTGCTGAACCTTTTGCCGCACCGCTACCCGTTCCTGATGGTCGACCGCATCGTCGACTATCGCGGCGAGGAATTCGGCATCGGCATCAAGAACGTGACGTTCAACGAGCCGCATTTCCAGGGGCATTTTCCCGGCGCGCCGATCATGCCGGGCGTGCTGATCCTGGAGGGCATGGCGCAGACGGCCGGCGCCCTCTGCATCCTCGCCTCCGACATGCCGGTCGAGAAGGTGCGCGTCTTCTTCATGACGATCGACAAGGCGAAGTTCCGCAGGCCGGTCGTGCCCGGCGACGTGCTCGAATACCACATGACGCGCCTCACCAAGCGGCGGAACATGTGGTGGTATCGCGGCGAGGGCCGGGTGGCCGGCGAGCTCGTCTGCGAGGCCGAGCTCTCCGCGATGATTTCCGTCCAATGAGCGCCAGGATTCATCCGACCGCGATCGTCGAGGACGGCGCGGTTCTCGGCGCCGATGTTGCGATCGGCCCCTATTGCCTCATCGGGCCGAATGCCGTGCTCGGCGACGGGGTCGTGCTCGTCAGCCATGTCACGGTCGAGGGGCATACGACGATCGGCCCGCGCACCCAGGTGCGTCCCTTCTCGGCGCTTGGCGGGCCGCCGCAATCGACCGGCTACAAGGGCGAGCCGACGCGGCTCGAGATCGGCGCGGATTGCCGCATGGCCGAGGGCGTGACCATGAATCGCGGCACGGCCGCGGGCGGCGGGCTGACCAAGGTGGGGGATCGCGGCTTCTACATGGCCAATGCCCATGTCGCGCATGATTGCGTGGTCGGCGACGATTGCGTTTTCGCCAACAGTGCGACGCTCGGCGGCCATGTGACGGTCGGCAACAAGGTGGTGTTCGGGGGTCTCAGCGCCGTGCACCAGTTCGCCCGCGTCGGCGACGGCGCGATGATCGGCGGCGTGTGCGGCGTCAGGCGCGATATCCTGCCCTACGCCGTCGCCGAGGGCGCCTATGCGGCGATCGCCGGCCTCAACGTCGTCGGCCTGCGCCGGGCCGGCGCGACGCGCTCGGACCTGCAATCGATGCGGCAGGCGCACCGGCTGTTCTTCGAGGACGGTGGCGATGTCGCGGCGCGCGCCGACGCGATCGCCGCCGCCTATCCGAACGATCCGCGCATCGCGCTGCTCGTCGCGTTCCTGCGCGCACCGACCAAGCGGCGCTTCGCCCGACCGCGCGTCACCGGCGGCGATTCCTCCGACGAGGACTAGAATGCCGCGCGCGGCCGAAGCGCCAAGCCCGCTCGCACCGCTCGGCATCGTGACGGCGGGCGGCGCGCTCGCGGGGGCGATCGCCGATACGCTCGCGGCGCGCGGCCGGTCCGCCTTCATCGTCGCGATCGGCGGCGAGGCGGCAGCGCTCCGCCGGCATGCCGGGACGGATCTGCCCTGGGGCAAGGTCGGCGCCATCGTGGCGCGCCTGCGCAAGGCGGGCTGCGAGGAGCTGGTGTTCCTCGGCGGCACGACACGGCCGAAATTCGGCGAGTTCCGCTTCGATCTCGGCACGCTCGCGATCGTGCCGCGCATCGTCGCGGCGCTCAGGCGCGGCGATGACGGCGCGCTGAGAATGGTCGCGGCCTTCTTCGAAGAGCAGGGCTTCAGGGTGCGCGGCGTCAGTGACTTTGTGCCCGAGCTGCTGGCGCCGGCCGGGCTGATCGCCGGCAGTCCGCCCGATGCCGGCGCGCGCGCCGATGCGGCGCTCGGCGCCGCCTATCTCGCGGCCACGAGCCCCTTCGACACCGGCCAGGCCGTGATCGTGGTCGATGGCCGCATCGTCGCGGTCGAGGCCGCCGAGGGCACCGATGCCATGCTCGCCCGCGTCCCGACGCTACGCGCCGCGCGGCGGCTGCGCGCCGCGGCGGGGCGGGGTCGCCGGGCTGGCGGTCGCGGCCGGCGCGACGCTGGTCGTCGATCTCGACCAGGTGGTGCGGCAGGTCGCCGCAAACGGCCTGTTTCTGTTGGGGCTGGAAGGGCAGGCGGCGCCGTGACGCCGCGCAAGATCTTCATCGTGGCGGGCGAGCCCTCCGGCGACGTGATCGGCGGCCGGCTGATCGCGGCGCTGAAGGCGGCCGCGCCGGTCGAGATCGCCGGCGTCGGCGGCCCAGCGATGATCGCGGAGGGCCTGACCTCGCTATTTCCGATCGAGGACATCACCCTGATCGGCATCGGGCAGGTTGTGACAGCCCTGCCGCGCGTCTTCGACCGGATCGCGCGTGTCACCGCGGCGATCCTCGCGGAAAAGCCCGACGTGGTCGTCCTCATCGACAGCCCCGATTTCACGCATCGCGTCGC
>JBDHTH010000300.1:0-4618 GCA_039808545.1 Phreatobacteraceae bacterium
GTCGAACACGCAGGCATTGCAGCAGGCCTGGCGCTTCACCGACAAGGACGTGCTGATCCACGCGCTGCCGATCTTCCACACGCATGGGTTGTTCGTCGCCTCGAACATCACGCTGTTCTCGAACGCGTCGATGATCTTCCTGCCGAAATTCGACGTGGAGCAGATCTTCCGCGCGATGCCGCGCGCGACCTGCCTGATGGGCGTCCCGACCTTCTATGTCCGGCTGCTGCAGGACCCGCGGCTGACGCGCGAGGCGACGGCGCATATGCGCCTGTTCGTCTCGGGCTCGGCGCCGCTGCTCGCCGAGACGCATCGGGAATGGCAGGCCCGCACCGGCCATGCGATCCTGGAACGCTACGGCATGACCGAAACCAACATGAACACCTCCAACCCCTACGAGGGTGCGCGGGTGCCGGGGGCCGTGGGCACGCCGCTGCCGGGCGTCTCGGTGCGGATCACCGATCCTGAAAGCGGCGAGCCGCTGCCGACCGGCGAGATCGGCATGATCGAGGTGAAGGGGCCGAACGTCTTCAAGGGCTATTGGCGGATGCCCGACAAGACGGCGGCGGAATTCCGCCCCGACGGCTATTTCATCACCGGCGATCTCGGCCGGATCGAGGAGCACGGCTATGTGCAGATCGTCGGCCGCGGCAAGGACCTGATCATCACGGGCGGCTTCAACGTCTATCCGAAGGAAGTGGAGGCCGAGATCGACGCGCTGCCCGGCGTCACCGAAAGCGCGGTGATCGGCCTGCCGCATCGCGATTTCGGCGAGGGGGTGACGGCGGTGGTGGTGCGCTCGACGGGCGCGACGATCGGCGAGGCCGAGATCATGGCGGCGCTGGAAGGGCGCCTCGCCAAGTTCAAGCTGCCGAAGCGGGTGCTGTTCATCGACGACCTGCCGCGCAACACCATGGGCAAGGTGCAGAAGAACGTGCTGCGCGACAGCTACATGTCGCTCTACGGCTGAAGCCGCAGGATTTTCGCGTAAAGATGGGCTGGCCGGATGACGATCCGGCCAGCTTTTTCGTGATTAGGCGGCCTGACGCGACTGGCGGCGGCCGCCATGAGGCCGGCGACCCCGCGGCTGGCGGGCCGGGCGGCGGTCCTCGGCCGACTCGGCGGCGCGGAGCTCGGCGGCGGCCGGCAGGCCGTCCAGCGTCATCACCGGGATGGGCCGCTTGATCAGCCGCTCGATGTCGCGGAGATTGCCGCGCTCGCTCGGATCGCAGAACGCGAAGGCGGCGCCCGAGCGGCCGGCCCGGCCGGTGCGGCCGATGCGGTGGACATAGGTCTCGGGCTCGTCCGGCAGGTCGAAATTCACGACATGTGAGACGTCCGCCACGTCGATGCCGCGCGCCGCGATATCGGTCGCAACCAGCACGCGGACGGCACCGGACTTGAAGTCCGCCAGCGTCTTCTGGCGGGCCGACTGCGACTTGTTGCCGTGCAGGGCGCCCGCGCCGATGCCGGCCTTCGCCAGATGCTCGGCGACGCGGTTGGCGCCGTGCTTGGTGCGGGTGAAGACGATCACGCGCATCAGCGCGGCGTCTTCCAGCAGCTTCAGCAGGGCGGCCCGCTTCACCGGGGTCGCGACATGCAGCAGATGCTGCTCGATCGCCTCCACGGTGATGACCTCGGGCGTCACCTCGACGCGCACCGGCTCGAACAGCAACTGATCGGCGAGCTTGGTGACGGCGCTCGGCATGGTGGCCGAGAACAGCATGGTCTGGCGCTCGGCCGGCACCTTGTCGACGATCTTCATCACGTCGCGCACGAAGCCCATGTCGAGCATCCGGTCGGCCTCGTCGAGGACGAGATGCGTGACCGTGTCGAGCCGCACATGGCGCTGCTGCATGAGGTCGAGGAGGCGGCCCGGCGTCGCGACCAGGATGTCGATGCCCTGGGCTAGCGCCTGGACCTGCGGGTTCTGCCCGACGCCGCCGAAGATCACCGCGTGGCGGATGCGGGTGTGGCGCGAAAGCTGGCCGATCGTCTCGCCGATCTGGATGGCGAGCTCGCGGGTCGGCGCGAGAATCAGCACGCGCACGCCCTTGGCGGGCATGCGGACGGGATCTTCCAGCAGATGGGCGAGGATCGGCAGCGTGAAGGCCGCGGTCTTGCCGGTGCCCGTCTGGGCGAGGCCGAGCAGATCGTAATCCTCGAGGAGATGGGGAATGGCGCGTGCCTGGATCGGCGTCGGCGTCACGTAGCCGGCGCCTTTCAGCGCGCGCTGCAGCGTCTCGGGCAAGCCGAGGGCCGCGAATGTCATGTCGGTCAATGTCATTGCCTTTTAGGGCCGGACGGCGTTCGCCGCTCCGGCTCGGGTCGTCATGACCCCGCGCATATTGGGTTCAGAGGACTGGTCGTGCCCCCAAGGAAGGGGTGGCGTCGAAGAGCGACGCGGCGCGAGCACGATGGCGCTCATGTAGGGCATCGCGGCGAAAGGCGCAAGCGCCGTCGCTCTCACGCTCGCCCGGTACGCGGCTTGCGAAGCCGGGGCGGGACACGGGGACTGCTCGTGACGATGGCCAAGCCTGGTACAGATATGCGCCAACATGGGACAGTGCGACAGAGCAGGCGCTACAGGCCGGCGCCGCGGCCGGTCGCGGTGCTGGGGGGGGGGCGGCCGCTTCCAGCCGCGCGCAAGACGAGGGCGCGCTGGGACAGCGTTCTGCCGAAGCACGGCGCCGAAACCTCGCGCATGATGGTGACGGCCATCGCGGTGCTGGCCGATATCGCGACGATCCTCGCGGTCGGGTTCATCGCCAATTTCATCTATGTCCATCGGTTGTTCGGCGCCGTGCCGCAGCTCGACGTCAATCTGAGGATGGCGCTGATCGTCGCGGCCCTCATGGCGGTGATCAACGGGTTGCGCTCGGAATACGTGGTGGAAAACTACCTCGCCTTCGCGCGCCATCCGCGCAGCGTGGCGGTGTCGTGGTGCGCCACCTTCCTCGGCATGCTGGCGCTGATGTTCCTGACGAAATCGACCGGCGACGTCTCGCGCTTCATCACGCTCACCTTCTTCTTCGGCGGTCTCCTGGCGCTTCTGGTGCAGCGTTTCGCGATGGTGCGGTTCGTGACCCGGCATAGCGCGATCGGCAAGAATGCGCTGAAGCGCGTGATGCTGTTCGGCCGCCAGCGCGATATCGACGCCTTCCACCGCGCTAACCAATCGGCGCTGCTCGGCTGCCGCGTGGTCGGCATCTCGGTGCTGCGCGAGCGCGGCGATCACGACAACCGCGCGACCCGCATGGCGCGGCTCGACGAGGATGTCGCGCTGGCGGTCTCGACCGCGCGGCTGCTCAAGCCCGACGACGTGTTCATGCTGGTCTCCTGGTCCGATCCCGAAGTGATCGAGCATTGCGTGGAAGCGTTCAGCACCTTGCCGGCGGCGCTGCATCTGCGGCCCGAGCTGGTGATGGAGCGCTTCGGCGAGGTGCGCGTCGGCCGGGTCGGGCGCCTGCTCGGGCTCAATGTCGGCCGCAAGCCGCTCGACCTGCACGAGCTGGTGTTCAAGCGCCTCTTCGACCTGACCCTGGCGCTGGCCGCGCTGGTTCTGCTGGCGCCGCTGCTGACCCTGGTCGCGATCCTCATCAAGCTCGACAGTCCGGGGCCGGTCTTCTTCGTCCAGCGGCGCTACGGCTTCAACCAGGAAGCGTTCCGGGTCTTCAAGTTCCGCAGCATGGTGGTGAATGACGGCGTGTTCCGGCAGGCGACCAAGGACGATCCGCGCATCACCCGGCTCGGCGCCTTCATCCGGCGCTGGAACATCGACGAACTGCCGCAGCTCTTCAACGTGGTGCTCGGCAACATGTCGCTGGTCGGGCCGCGCCCGCATGCGCTGGCGCATGACCGCGCCTTCGAGCAGCGGATCGCGCGCTACGCGGCCCGCCACAACGTCAAGCCGGGGATCACCGGCTGGGCGCAGGTCAACGGCCTGCGCGGCGAGACGCGCACCAATGACGAGATGCTGCGGCGCGTCGAGCACGATCTCTACTACATCGACCATTGGTCGCTGCGCCTCGATATCCGGATCCTGTTCATGACCGTCCTTTCGCCGAAGGCCTACAGCAATGCCTATTGATCGCCACGCCTTCGAGGGGGCAGCCCTGCCGCCGGCGCCTGCCCGTCACCGCGTCGCGGCGGCGCCGGCCAGCCAGCGGAGCGGGCCGCATGTCCTCTTCCTGATGGGAGACAAGACGTCCGGCTGCGGTGTCGACGACTTCTCGCGCCGCGCCATGGAGGTGCTGTCCAGCAGCGCCGACATGCGCTGCCGCGGCCTGGTGCTCGGCCCCGGCAAGGGCTCGGCGGGCGAGATCCTGAAGGCGCTCGCGGGTGCGCGCAGCCTCGTCTGCAACCTGCCGCTGATCGCCTGGAAGAAGACGCTGTTCAAGCCGTTGCTGGCGCTGGCGCTGGCGAAGCTCAAGGGCGTCCGGACGATCGTGATGCTGCATGAATGGGGCGGGCTGCACCGGCTGCGCCGGGCCGTCTACCGGCCGATGCTGCTGCTCGCCGACCGCATCCTGATGTTCTCGCCGCATGTGCGCGCCGAGCTTGAGGCCGATCCGATCGTCGGGCGGCTCGCCCGCAAGGCGATGCTCGTGCCGCTGCC
>JBDHTH010000301.1:0-4558 GCA_039808545.1 Phreatobacteraceae bacterium
CGCGACGATCGGCGACGATTATTACCGCTTTGAGGAGCACGCCCACGCGCTGATCGGCAACCGCTCCGGCGAGACCTACGCGCTCGGCGACGCGGTGACGGTGCGCCTCGTGGAAGCAGCGCCGGTCGCAGGCGCATTGCGGTTTGAGATCCTGTCGGAAGGGCGCTATGAGACCGGGCGGCCACGCAACCGCACGGCGCCCGGCCGGCGGTTCGCGGAAGGCGCGCCGCGCAAGGGCGGGCAAGGCCGGCAGGACGAGGCGGCAAGGCGCGGCAAGCGCGCGGCTGGCAAATCCGCCGCGCCGAAGCGCAAATCCTCGCGGCCGAAGGGAAAGCGGCGATGACCGAGTATGTCGACCCCCATGCAAGGCCCAAGCGCGACCTCGTGCAGGCGATGATGCGCGGCCTCAAGGGGCGCTGCCCGGCCTGCGGCGAGGGCAAGCTGTTCCGCGCCTTCCTGAAGGTCAACAACCACTGCCCGCATTGCAGGGAAGCGCTCTACCACCAGCGCGCCGACGACCTGCCGGCCTATCTGACCATCGTCGTGGTCGGCCATATCGTCGTGCCGGCGATGCTTTACGTGGAAAAAGCCTATGCGCCGGCGCTCTGGCTGCATGCGGCGATCTGGCTGCCGATGACGGTCATCTTGTCGCTGCTGTTCATCCAGCCGATCAAGGGCGCGACGGTCGGCATGCAATGGGCCGCCTACATGCACGGCTTCGACCCGCACTCGCCCGACGCCAAGCTCGGCGAGGACAGGTCGTGAGCGCGACGCCCGAGACGTTTCTGCAGGCGCTGAACGGGGCCGCGCGCGAGCAGCGCTGGGCGAATTCGCGCCCGCGCGATGCTGCGACGCTGATCCTCATCGACCGCGCCCCCAAGGCCCCCTCGGTCCTGATGGGCAAGCGCCGCCACGACCTCAAATTCATGCCGGGCAAGTTCGTGTTTCCGGGCGGCCGGGTCGATCCGGCCGACGGGCGGATGGCCAGCGCCGACGAGCTGAACCCCGTCGACCGGGATCGTCTCGTCGACCGCATGCGGGTCCGGCCGAGCGCGCACCGGGCGCGGGCGATCGCACTCGCCGCGATCCGCGAGACCTTCGAGGAGACCGGCCTGCTGCTCGGCCGCCAGAGCGGCGGCGACGTCCCGGCGCCCGACGCGGCCTGGAAAGGCTTCGCGGAGAAGCGCGTCCTGCCCGAATTATCGAAGCTGACCTTCGTGGCGCGCGCCATCACGCCGCCGCGCCGGCCCAAGCGCTTCGATACACGCTTCTTCATCGCCGACCGGCAATCCGTGGCCGACGAGGTCGGCGGCATCGTCGGGCCGGACGCCGAGCTCGTCGAGCTCGTCTGGATCCCGCTTGCCGAGGCCAAGACGCTCGACATGCCGGACATCACCCGCGTCGTGCTCGAGGAAGTCGACTTGAGGCTCGCCGCCACCCGCGACGTGCCGGTGCCCTTCTACGCGATGCGCGCCGGCCGCTTCGAGCGGTACGCGCTCTGACCTTCCTGACGTTTCAAGCATCCAAGGAGAAAGAACGATGAGCGTCACACGTTTCGAGACCGGTCCGCGCATGAGCCAGGCGGTGGTGCACGGCAACACCGTGTATCTGGCGGGCGTCGTCGCGGACGACACCAGCGCCGACGTCGCGGGCCAGACCAGGCAGATCCTCGCCAAGATCGACGGTCTGCTCGCCAAGGCCGGCACGGACAAGTCGAAGCTGCTCAGCACCAATATCTGGATCACCGACATGAGCACCTTCGCGCAGATGAACGCCGAGTGGGATGCCTGGGTATCGCCCGGCAACACCCCTGCCCGCGCCACCGTCGAGGCCAAGCTCGCGACGCCGGCCTACAAGGTCGAGATCATGGTGACGGCCGCGAAGTAAAGCGCATGCGGGCGGCTGCGGCCGCCCGTATTTTCCGCCGGAAGGGTTGACATCAAGGCGCCTTCCGGTAGGTATCACGCGAGTTTGCATGGGCCGGCCTCGCCGGCCGTATCAGTTTGGCCGGACTGTTCCGGCGACGAGGACCGCAATCATGGCCAAGGCCGCAACCATCAAGATCAAGCTGGCGAGCACCGCCGACACCGGCTTCTTCTACGTCACGAAGAAGAACGCCCGCACGAAGACCGAGAAGCTCGTCATGAAGAAGTACGACCCGGTCGCGCGCAAGCACGTCGAGTTCCGCGAAACCAAGATCAAGTGATCGCTGCGGGCCTCGGGGCCCGCGCATCGAGACGGCATCACGAGCCGCGATCCAACGATCGCGGCTTTGCCATGTCTGGCGCCCTGTCATGGACGTGAGCGAATTGGAGACGCGAGCGAATTGGGCGTTGCCGAATTGACGTCCGCCGGAGATAGGTGGCCGGCCGAGAGCGAGCAGAGGAGGCCACTCGCATCGCTCCCGGACCGGCCGACCCCACGGATCCAGGAGATGCGGCGGACCTGGATGATTCCGTAGGGTTATCGTGGCTCGGGCGGGACCGAATGCTGCGGAAGCTTCGCTGAATACGATCCATGCCCGGCGTGTTGAAGAAACTGTACCGCAGGGCGCGGCGAAATCAACGAAACGTTAAGAACAACAACAAAATCGTTCATAAATAATGAATGATTAACCCTACCCGCGGCACCGTTTCTCGGCTGACTTAAACGGGTGCGGGTTGAGAGCCGCCCTGCTGGAGCGGCCGCGGCCGGTCGTCGGGACCGCCTCTAACGTCTTGAAATCTTTCGCTGTCCCGCTCGCCGGTCGGTTCGACCGAAGCGCGCCGGGATCTACGCCGCAGCCTCGACGACGCGGTTGCGGCCGTTGCGCTTGGCTTCGTACAAGGCCTCGTCGGCGCGCTTCAGGAGCGTGTCGGGCGAGCGCTCGCCGCGCAGATGCAGCGCCATGCCGACCGATGCCGTGACCGCGATCTGTTTCTGGCCCTTGTGAATGCTGAACGGCTCCGACGCGATCCGGTCGCGGATACGCTCCGCCACCATGGCGCCGACGGCGCGGTCGGTGTCCGGCATCGCGATGACGAACTCCTCCCCGCCATAGCGGCAGGCGATGTCGATGCCGCGCACGCAGCGCCGCAGGCGAACGGCGAATTCGCGCAGCACCTCGTCGCCGGCATCGTGGCCGTAGGTGTCGTTGATGCGCTTGAAATGATCGATGTCGAGGGTGATCAGCGACAGCGGCTTGTTGCGGTCGGCCGCCTCGTTGACCAGCAGGTCGATATGGCTTTCCAGGTAGCGGCGATTGTGCAGACCCGTCAGCCCGTCCGTGATCGCCATCTCGATCGACTGCTGGACGTTGTTGCGCAGCGTGTCGGCGAAGCGCTTGCGGCGAATCTGCGTGCGCACGCGCGCCAGCATCTCGTTGCGGTCGAGCGGACGGACGAGATAGTCGTTGACGCCGAGATCGAGCGCCCGCATCAGGCGCTGCTCGTCATCGACCTCCACGACCAGCAGGATCGGCAGTTGCCGGGTCCGCTCCAGCGACCGGAACTGGCTGCAGAGCCGCAGCCCGTCGAAGCCGTCGACGCCGAGATTGATGATCACCAGCTCGTAACTCGTCTCGGCAGCCCGGAACAGCGCCTCCTGCGGCTCCGTCTCGTGATCGACGCTGTGCTCGCGCAGCCCAGGCAGGATGCGCTCGTAGGAGGAGCGGCGATTGTCGACGAGCAGGATCTTGCCGTGGTCGCCCTTTTCGGCCAGCGCCTTGGCGACCGGATCGAAGCCCGCGAGGTTGCGCGAGCTCGCGGCGCGCAGTCGGATCTCGTCCATCACGAGCTTCAAGCGGACGAGCGAGCGCACCCGCGTCAGCAGCGCCAATTCGCTGATCGGCTTGGTGAGGAAATCGTCGGCGCCGGCATCGAGACCCATGACGCGATCGCTCATCTGGTCGAGCGCCGTGACCATGATCACAGGAACGTGATGGGTCGCGGGATTCGCCTTGATCCGCCGGCAGGTCTCGAACCCATCCATGCCCGGCATCATCACGTCGAGCAGAACGATGTCGATCTGGGCCGAAGCGATGATCTCGAGCGCCTCGTAGCCCGACGAGGCGGTCGTGACCTCGAAATATTCGGCGACCAGCCTGGCTTCGAGCAGCTTCTGGTTGGCGACGAGATCGTCGACGACAAGGACGCGGGCGGTCATGATCAGCCGTTCTCGCCGAGATAGTAGCGAATCGTCTCGATGAATTTCGCGACCGAGATCGGCTTCGACAGGTAAGCCTCGCAGCCGCCCGAGCGGATCCGCTCCTCGTCACCCTTCATCGCGAAGGCCGTGATCGCGATGATCGGAATATGCCGGACGCGCTCGTCGTCCTTGATCCATTTGGTGACTTCCAGCCCCGAAACCTCGGGGAGCTGGATGTCCATCAGAATCAGGTCCGGCCGATGGGCGCGGGTCAGCTCGAGGGCCTCTATCCCATTCCGCGTCTGGATGGTCGCATAGCCATGCGCCTCCAGAAGGTCATGGAAGAGCTTCATATTGAGCTCGTTATCCTCGACGATTAGGACGGTCTTGGCCATTTGCCCCTTGTCGGCAGAGCCGGCATTGTCGGAAATCA
>JBDHTH010000302.1:0-4558 GCA_039808545.1 Phreatobacteraceae bacterium
TGAGGATATTCACGCCGATGCCGATGGCAACCGCCGTGACGCCGCCGGCGCTGGTGGATTCGATCAGGATGCCGGAGAGCTTGGCGCGGTCGAGCAAGAGGTCGTTCGGCCATTTCAGCGCCAGGACCGGGGCGAGAGCCGGCGCCAGCGCGAGCACCGCGTCGCAGAGCGCGACGCCCGCTACGAAGCACAATTCGGGAAGCCGCGCGGCGGGCGCGAGGTCGACCAGCAGCAGCGTCGCGTAGAGATTGCCGGGTTCGGAGACCCAGGGCCGGCCCTGCCGGCCGCGCCCGGCGACCTGCCGTTCGGCCGTGATCCACAGCGGGCCGCGCTCGCCGCCGCGCGCCAGCTCCAGCGCGTCGGCATTGGTCGATCCGGTTTCCGCCTTGGCGAGGCGGCGCGTCAGGAGGCCCGTTGCCGCGCTCAGCCGCCCGCCCTCTTAGAACAGAGACTTCGCGGCCGCCTCGGCGGCGCGGATCAGCGGCCCGGCGATCACCGCGAAGGCGATCACGAACACCGCCGAGCCGGCGAGCACGATGCGCAATTCGCTCGCCATCGGCTGGAAGGCGGGCTTGGCCTCGTCGAAATACATCATCTTGACGATGCGCAGATAGTAGAAGGCGCCGACCACGCTCGCCAGCACGCCGAGCACGGCCAGCACGTAGAGCGCGAAGATGCCGGTCTCGATCGCGGCCGCGAACACGAAATACTTCGCGAAGAAGCCGCCGAGCGGCGGGATGCCGGCCAGCGAGAACAAGAGGCTCGCCAGCGCGAAGGCCCGCCACGGGCTGGTGCGCGAGAGGCCCGAGAGATCGTCGATGTTCTCGACGAGCTGGCCGTCGCGCCGCATGCCGAGGATCAGCGCGAAGGTGCCGAGGCTCATCACGACATAGACCGCCATGTAGAGCAGCACGCCGCGCACGCCGTTGGCGGTGCCGGCCGCCAGGCCCACCAGCGCGTAGCCCATATGGCCGATCGAGGAATAGGCCATCAGCCGCTTGATGTTCGTCTGCCCGATCGCCGCGAAGGCGCCGAGCACCATCGAGCCGAGCGAGATGAAGACGATGATCTGCTGCCACTGATGCGTGATGCCGGGGAAGGCCTCGATCACCACGCGGACGAGGATCGCCATGGCGGCGACCTTCGGCGCGGCCGCGAAGAAGGAGGTGACCGGCGTCGGCGCCCCCTCATAGACGTCCGGCGTCCACATGTGGAACGGCACCGCCGAGATCTTGAAGGCAAGGCCCGCGAGCAGGAACACCAGCCCGAAGATGAGGCCCGTGGAGGGCGTCGTCGCGACCTGGCCGGCGATCGCCGCGAAGGCGACCGAGCCCGTGAAGCCGTAGATCAGCGAGGCGCCGTAGAGCAGCATGCCGGAGGACAAGGCGCCGAGCGCGAAATATTTCAGGCCCGCCTCGGTCGACTTGATGTTGTCGCGCTGGATCGCCGCGATGACGTAGAGCGCCAGGCTCTGCAATTCGAGCCCGATATAGAGCGCGATCAGGTCGTTGGCCGAGATCATCATCATCATGCCGAGCGTGGAGAGCACGATGAGGATGGAGAACTCGAACCGGTCGAGCCGCTCGACCTTGAGATATTCGAAGCACATGGAGAGCGCGATGGCGGCGCCGAACAGGGTCAGCACCTTCAGGTAGCGCGCGTACTGGTCGACGACGAAGGAGCCTGCGAAGGTAACGCGCTCCTCGTTCGGCACCAGCAGCACCAGCACCATCGCGGCGACCAGCAGCAGGATCGCCAGCGCGTTGACGAGGAAGGCGGCGCGGTCGCCGCGGAAGGCGCCGATCAGCACCAGGACGAGCGCGCCGGCCGCCAGCAGCAGCTCCGGATAGGCCGGCGCGATATCGGCGAGCGTCAAGGGAAGCGTCATTGTCTCTCTCCCTCAGCGCAGCGCGAGGCCGGTGGTCTGCGCGGCCGCCACGGCGGCGCGCCCGGCTTCCACCAGCGCCTTGGTGGAGGCCGCCGTCGCGTCGAGGATCGGTTGCGGGTAGAAGCCGTAATAGAGCGTCAGCACGACGAGCGGGGCGAAGATCGCGACCTCGCGCATGTTCATGTCGCTGATCGTCGCGAGCGAGGGCTTGTCGAGCACGCCGAACACCACCTTGCGGTAGAGCCAGAGCGCGTAGCAGGCCGAGAAGATCACGCCGGTCGTGGCGAAGAACGCCACCCAGGTATTGGCCTTGAAGGCGCCGAGCAGCGTCAGGAACTCGCCGACGAAGCCCGAGGTGCCCGGCAGGCCGACATTGCCCATGGTGAACAGCATGAACACCGCCGCGTAGACCGGCATGCGGTTGACGAGGCCGCCATAGGCCGCGATCTCGCGGGTATGCATGCGGTCGTAGATCACGCCGACGCAGAGGAACAGCGCCGAGGAGATGAAGCCGTGGCTGATCATCTGGAACATGGCGCCCTGCACGCCCTGCTCGGTGCCGGAGAACAGGCCCATCGTCACGAAGCCCATATGGGCGACGGAGGAATAGGCGATCAGCTTCTTCATGTCCTCCTGCATCATCGCGACCAGCGAGGTGTAGATGATGGCGATCACCGAGAGCGTGAACACGAAGGGCGCGAACATCTCGCTCGCCACCGGGAACATCGGCAGCGAGAAACGCAGGAAACCGTAGCCGCCCATCTTCAGCAGGATGCCGGCGAGGATCACCGAGCCGGCGGTCGGCGCCTCCACATGCGCGTCCGGCAGCCAGGTATGGACCGGCCACATCGGCATCTTCACCGCGAAGGAGGCGAAGAAGGCGAACCACAGCCAGGGCTGCCAGGAGACCGGGAACTTGAAGGCGAGGAGCTGGACGATGTCGGTCGTGCCCGCCTTGAACGCCATCGCCATGATGGCGAGCAGCATCAGCACCGAGCCGGCCAGCGTATAGAGGAAGAACTTGAAGGCCGCGTAGATGCGCCGCTTGCCGCCCCAGATGCCGATGATCAGGAACATCGGGATCAGGCCGCCCTCGAAGAACAGGTAGAACAGCACGATGTCGAGCGCCGAGAACACCCCGATCATCAGCGTCTCGAGCAGCAGGAAGCAGATCAGGTATTCCCTGAGCCGCTTCTCGATCGCTTCCCAGGAGGCGAGGATGCAGAGCGGCATCAGCATCGTGGTCAGCACGATGAACGGCATCGAGAAGCCGTCGACGCCCATATGGTAGGTGAAGAGCCCCGCGAGCCAGGGCTTCTTCTCCACGAACTGGAAGCCGGGCGTCGCCGGATCGAAGCGGAACAGGATGACGAGCGACACCAGGAAGGTGACGATCGTCGTCCACAGCGCGATGTATTTGAGGTTGCGCTTGGCGGCCTCGTCCTCGCCGCGGATGGTCAGCAGCAGGACGGCGCCGACCAGCGGCAGGAAGGTGATGACCGAGAGAACGGGCCAGCCGAGGCTCATCAGTGGCCTCCCGTGCCGGCGAACAGGAACCAGGTCATCAGAAGCGCCGCCCCGATCATCATCCAGAATGCGTAGTGGTAGAGATAGCCCGACTGCAGCCGCACCACCCGGTTGGTGATGTCGACGACGCGCGCCGAGATGCCGTCCGGCCCCATCCCGTCGATGACCCGCCCGTCGCCCTCCTTCCACAGGAAGCGGCCGAGCCATTTCGCCGGGCGCACGAACAGGAAGTCGTAGATCTCGTCGAAATACCACTTGTTGAGCAGGAAGCGGTACAGCCAGTTGTGCTCGGCCGCGAGCCGCGCCGGCACCGAGGGCTGGCGGATATACATATAGTAGGCGATGAGGAAGCCGACCGCCATCGCGATGGCCGGCAGCCACGGCACCAGCGCCGGCACATGGTGGGCCGCCTCGTAGACGTGCTCGTCGTGCACGACCGCGCCGCGCCAGAAATGCTCGGCCTTCTCGCCGATGAAGAAGCTCTTGAAGATCAGCCCCGCGAAGAGCGCGCCGAAGGCGAGCACCGCGAGCGGCACCAGCATCACCGGCGGGCTCTCATGCGGCTGATGCGCGCCGTGATGGCCGTGGTCGTCATGCGCATGATCGTCCTTGGCGTGGTCGTCCTTGGCATGGTCGTCATGCGCATGCGCGTGGTCGTCGTGCCCGTGCGCCGCGTCCCCATGTGCCTCGTGGGCATGATCGCCCCAGCGCGGCGTGCCGTTGAAGGTCATGAAGGCGAGGCGCCAGGAGTAGAAGGACGTCATGCAGGCCGCGATCACCAGCAGCACGAAGGCGTAGCCCGCAAACGCGTTGTGCCCCGCATAGGCCGCCTCGATGATCATGTCCTTCGAGAAATAGCCGGCCGTGAACGGGAAGCCGGTCAGCGCCAGGGTGCCGATCAGCATCATCACCCAGGTGATGCGGATATGCGGCGCGAGTCCGCCCATCTTCCGCATGTCCTGCTCGTGATGCATCGCGTGGATGACCGAGCCGGCGCCGAGGAACAGCAGCGCCTTGAAGAAGGCGTGGGTGAAGAGGTGGAAGATGCCGGCGCCATAGGCCTTCACGCCGAGCGCCACGAACATGTAGCCGAGCTGCGAGCAGGTCGAATAGGCGATGACGCGCTTGATGTCGTTCTGCACC
>JBDHTH010000303.1:0-4551 GCA_039808545.1 Phreatobacteraceae bacterium
ACCGGCGAGCACGTCGACGTCATCGCCGCGGTCGCCGCCTCACTCACCGATCACCAGCGCAGCGAACTCGCCGGCAGGGCGGCTCCGTCGGCGGAAGGTTTGGATGCGGCGCGGACCATGGCGACCTCCTTGAGAGAGGAACGCATCCTACATAAGATAATTTTCCTGTCAAGGAAAAATATCCTTGCCGCGATCATGCCGATCGCGCATTCTCCGGTCCGAAACCGACATGGCCGCGCATCAGGCGATGCGCGGCCATGCAATTCGATCGAGAACGGCCTTGGATCGCCTCAGCGGCCCCGGCCGGTGCGGCGGCGCTGCTGGCCGAGGCCCATCTGCTTGGCGAGGGCCGAGCGGGCCGCCGCGTAGTTCGGCGCGACCATCGGATAGTCGGCCGGCAGGCCCCATTTCTCGCGATACTGCTCGGGCGAGAGGTTGTACTGGGTTCTGAGGTGCCGCTTCAGCGACTTGAACTTCTTTCCATCCTCGAGGCAGATGATGTAGTCGTTCGACACCGAACGCTTCACCGGCACGGCCGGCTTGGCGGGCTCGGCCGGAGCCTCGACGACGCCGGTCGCCACGCGCGTCAGGGCGGCATGAACCTCGCCGATGAGCTGCGGCAGCTCCTGCACCGAGACGGAATTGTTGCTGACATAGGCCGAGACGATGTCGGCCGCGAGCTCGATATAGCTTGAGGACATTTCGCTATCGGTCATCCCGTATACGCGCCTTTCCTGGTTCCTCGGTGAAATGGCTTTTCTTTACCTTCGAGGAAGCGCTGCCTTGCGATCCGCGATCGAAATGTGCGGCGCCACAATCCCCCCGTCGACGGTCAGAACACCTGATATCGCATTCAAATACAGTCCAGAAACCGTCGAAGCCGGGCCGCGTGGCCAACTGGAGACAACGAACAAACCGACAACTACGATTCGTGAACAATGCTATACTGCTTTAAGAGTAATGTCCGGCGATTGCAAGTTTGGACTTTCGTGGGTCCAAGATTCCGTCCAGCCGAGTATTCTCCAGCGAGCGAACGCGAGGGCGCTTTCCTATCGGACTCGCAGGATTGCGGGGCAAGATCCTGCGGTTTTGCCGGCAACAGGCGGGTTTTCGAAGCCGAATCTCGCAAGCTCGGCGATCGGCTCGCAGGCTTGACGCGATAAGAACTTCGGTTTTGGTGAACGGTTCTTTGCACCCGCACAATCCGTCGCTACGCAGATATATCCGAACAGCCGCGATCGACGCCCGAAGCCGTGCTAAGTCTCACGCCGACAGTGGAGATGCCGAGACCATGACGCATGACGACACTACGCCGCAGGCCGGCGCCCCGGCTCGAAGCCCCGCCGAGCGCATCGTGCACGGCGTGACGCTGGTGGACGAGTTCGCCTGGCTGCGCGCCGAGAACTGGCGCGAGGTGATGCGCGAGCCGAGCCGCCTGCCGGCCGAGATCGCGGCCTATCTCAACGCCGAGAACGCCGCCGCCGAGGCCTTCCTGGCGCCGACCGCCGCCCTGAGGGCCGAGCTCTTCGCCGAGATGCGCGGGCGCATCAAGGAGGACGATTCCTCCGTGCCGGCGCCCGACGGGCCCTTCGCCTATGCGACGCGCTACCGCGACGGCGGCCAGCATCCGATCCTTTACCGCACCCCGCGCGAGGGCGGGCCTGAGACCGTCCTCCTCGACGGCGACGCGATGGCCGAAGGGCACGGCTATTTCCAGTTCGGCGGCTGGCGGCACAGCGACGACCATCGCCGCCTCGCCTATGCGACCGACACGGCGGGCTCGGAGTATTATATCGCGCGCATCCGCGACACCGAAACCGGCAAGGATCTGCCGGACCTGGTCGAGAACACCTCGGGGCAGCTCGTGTTCAGCGCCGCCGGCGACGGGTTCTGGTACACGCGGGTCGACGAGAACCACCGGCCGCTGAGCGTGCATTACCACGTCATCGGCACCGATCCGGCCGAGGATCGCCTCGTCTATGCCGAGCCCGACAGCGGCTTCTTCGTCGGCATCGGCGAGACGCTGTCGCGCGCCTTCGCGGTCATCCAGGTGCATGACCACGACACCGCCGAGGCGCTGCTGCTCGACCGCCACGATCCTGAGGCTGCGCCGCGCCTCGTGCGCCGGCGCGAGGCGGGCGTGCGCTATTCGGTCGACCATCATCCGGCCGATGGCGGCACGCTGTTCATCCTTACCAACGTCGACGGGGCGGAAGATTTCAAGATCGTGCGCGCTTCGCTTGCCGAGCCGGCGGCCTGGACCGACCTGGTGCCGCACAAGCAGGGCCGGCTGATCCTCTCGGCCGAGGCGCTCGAGGGCTGGCTCGTGCGGCTGGAGCGCGAGGAGGGCCTGCCGCGCATCGTCTGCCGCTCGCTCGACGACGGCGCCGAGCATGCGATCGCCTTCGCGGAGGAGGCCTATTCGCTCGGGCTCGACACCGGCTACGAATTCGCCACCACCACGATCCGCTTCGTCTATTCCTCGATGACGACGCCGAGCGAGGTCTACGACTACGACGTGACGAGCCGGGCGCGCCGGCTGCTGAAGCGGCAGGAGGTGCCCTCGGGCCACGATCCGGCATCTTACGTGACGCGGCGCATCTTCGCGGCCGCGCCGGACGGCGAGAGCGTGCCGATCTCGCTTCTCTACCGCGCCGATATCAAGCTCGACGGCACCGCGCCCTGCCTCGTCTACGGCTACGGCGCCTATGGCCATGCGATCCCCGCCGCCTTCTCGACCGGCCGGCTGTCGCTGGTCGATCGCGGCATGGTCTATGCCATCGCGCATATCCGCGGCGGCACCGAGAAAGGCTGGCGCTGGTATACGGACGGCAAGCTCGCCAAGAAGCCGAACACCTTCGGCGATTTCATCGCGGCGACGCGGCATCTGGCGGCGGCCGGCCTCGTCGACGCGCGCCGCATCGTCGCGCATGGCGGCAGCGCCGGCGGCATGCTGATGGGCGCGATCGCCAACCGCGCGCCGGAGCTCTATGCCGGCATCATCGCGGAGGTGCCCTTCGTCGACGTGCTGAACACGATGCTGGACGACACGCTGCCGCTGACCCCGCCGGAATGGCCCGAATGGGGCAATCCGATCACCGATCCGGAAGCCTTCGCGGCGATCCGCGCCTATTCGCCCTACGACAACGTGGTGCCGCAGGCCTATCCGGCGATCCTGGCGATCGCCGGCCTGACCGACCCGCGCGTCACCTATTGGGAGCCGGCGAAATGGGTGGCGCGGCTGAAGGCGGCGACCACCGGCACGGCGCCGATCCTCCTGAAGACCAATATGGGGGCGGGCCATGGCGGCGCCTCGGGCCGCTTCGACCGGCTGCACGAGGTGGCGCTCGCCTATGCGTTCGCGCTGCTGATCACGGGAGCAGCCAAGCCCGCCTGAAACTGGTAGTCTCGGCCATCCGAGCCGATGGGAGGCGAGCATGCTGCTGAGCGCCGAGCGGTCGCAATTGCTGATCGTCGATCTGCAGGAGCGGCTGCTGCCCGCCATCCCGAACGCCGCCGCGATCCTCGCCGAGACCGGCAAGCTGATCGAGGGCGCGCATACGCTCGGCGTGCCGATCGTCGTGTCGGAGCAGTATCCGCGCGGCATCGGGCCGACCGTGCCGGAGATCGCGGGCGCCTTGAAGGCCGCCACGGTGCTGCCGAAGATGACCTTCTCGTGCCTCGCCGAGCCCGGCATCGCGGCGGCGCTGGAGGCGAACCGCATCGCCGGGCGCGACCAGGTCGTCATGGTCGGCACGGAGGCGCATGTCTGCGTGCTGCAGAGCGCCATTGCGGCAAAAACAGAGGGCTACGAGGTGTTCGTGGTCGGCGACGCGATCGGCTCGCGCAAGGCGACGAGCCTGTCGGTCGCGGCGAACCGCATGTCGGCGGCCGGCGTCACGCTGGTGACGACCGAGATGGTGCTGTTCGAGTGGCTCGGCCGCAGCGGCACCCCCGCCTTCAAGAGCGTGATCGCGCTGATCAAGTAGCGGCAGGCGCGGCCATTTCGGGGCCCGCCGCAAGTCGTGGATGGCCCGGATGAGCCGGGCCATGACGCCAGAAGCGTTGCCAAGGCGACCGCCGCTTCCGACTGGACTGGCGCCGATCGGGTCGAGCGACCTGATCGAAACTTACTCTACGCACCGAGATAGGCGCGCAGCTCACCGACAGAATCGAAGCGGCGGGTACCGTCCGGCAGGTCGGCCTCGATCGAGCCGTCCGAGTAGATGCGGTACGGCATGCCGTCGACCACGCCCGAGCGGATCAGGGTCGGGACCGCCTCGGGGCCAGGCGCTTCCGGAGGATGGGCGTCCCGCATCTCGGCCGCGGGCGGCGGCGAAGCCTCGATGCCGGCCGGCGGCTTCGGAGCCTCGGCGGGCTTCGGAGCCTCGGCGGGCTTCGGAGGCTCGGGAGGCTTCGGCGGACCGCCGACGGCAGGCGGCGCTGCCATAGAAGCCGGAGCGGAAGGCGGCGGCGCGGCCGGCTCGTCGTCGAGTTGCAGACGCTGCCGGAAAGCCTCGATCCCGCGGAGGGGCTCGGCCGGCTTCGGCG
>JBDHTH010000304.1:0-4543 GCA_039808545.1 Phreatobacteraceae bacterium
TCTGGTTCAGTCCGTTCAACCCGTGGCTGCATCTCGTCGCGGTGCTGGGCATCCAGCTCCGCCTGCTCTGCAACCTCGTCGACGGGATGCTGGCGGTGGAGGGCGGGCGGCATTCGAGGGTCGGCGCGCTCTACAACGAGTTTCCGGACCGCATCGCCGACACGCTGCTGATCGTCGCGGCCGGGCACGCGGCCGGCTGGCCGATCCTCGGCTGGGCCGGGGCGCTGGCGGCGGCGCTCACCGCCTATGTCCGCACCTTCGGCGGGGCGCTCGGCCAGCCGCAGGATTTCCGCGGGCCGATGGCCAAGCAGCACCGGATGGCGGTGCTGACCATCGCCTCGGTCGACGCGATGGTGGAGGCGCTGGCGAACGGCACCGCCTATATCCTGACGGCGGCCTCTTTGGTCATCCTCGTCGGCTCCTTGATCACCTGCGGCACCCGCACCCTGGCGATCGCCCGGCGCCTGCCGGCGGAGGCGAAGGCGTGAACCTTCTCAGCGAAGCCCTGATCGGCGCCATGAAGCTGCTGGTCGGCGGCTATGCGCGCTGGATCGGCGCCCTGCCCTCGGCGCGCCAGCGGATCTATTTCGCCAATCACGGCAGCCATCTCGACACGCTGGTCATCTGGGGCTCGCTGCCGCGCGCGCTCCGGCCGACGACGCATCCGGTGGCGGGGGCGGATTACTGGGGCAAGACGCCGCTCCGCCGCCGCATCGCCGGCAAGGGGCTCAACGCGCTGCTGATCGACCGCTCGGGAAGCGGCAAGCCGGGCGAGGCGCTGGAGGGCTTGCGCGTGGTGCTGCGGCAGGGCGATTCCCTGATCATCTTTCCGGAGGGCACGCGCGGCAAGGAGCTGCTGCCCGGCCCCTTCAAGTCCGGGATCTATTTCCTCGCCAAGGAATTCCCGGAGGTCGAGCTGGTGCCGGTCTATCTGGAGAATCTCTCGCGCGCCTTCCCGAAGGGCGCCTGGGTGCCGGCGCCGATCACCTGCTCGGCGCGGTTCGGCAAGCCGATCGCGGTCGGGCCCGAGGAGAGCAAGGAGGATTTCCTGGCGCGCGCCCGGCAGGCCGTGGTCGATCTCGCGCCGGTGCCGGAGGCCGCGTCATGAGCCTCTACGAGAAGATGGCCTGGCTGTTCGGCGGGGTCGGCGTCGTGCTGGTCGTCGCCTCGCTCGTCGCCTACCGGCTGTCGCGCTCGAAATTCGCCGAGCGCCAGCCCGAGACGCTCGACAACCTGAAGCAGCGGATCAAGGCCTGGTGGGTGATGGTGGCGGTGTTCGCCGTCTGCTTCACGCTCGGCAAGGGCGCGACGATCGTGCTGTTCGCCTTCACCTCGTTCTTCGCGCTGCGCGAGTTCATCTCGCTCACCCCGACGCGCCCCTCCGACAACGCGGCGCTGGTGCTCGGCTTCTATATCCTGCTGCCGCTGCAATACTGGCTGATCTACACCGACTGGTACGGCTTCTTCTCGGTGCTGATCCCGGTCTACGGCTTCCTCACGCTCGGCATCATGGCGGCGCTGAAGGGCGAGACGATCGACTTTTTGCCGCGCATCGCCCGCGTGCAGTGGGGGCTGATGCTGGCGGTCTACTGCATCAGCCACGCGCCGGCGCTGCTGACGCTGCCGATCGCCGGCTACGAGGGGCAGAACTTCCTGCTGCTGTTCTTCCTGATCACCGTCGTGCAGGCTTCCGACGTGCTGCAATACGTGTTCGGCAAGATGTACGGGCACCGCAAGGTGGCGCCGAACGTCTCGCCGTCGAAGACCTGGGAGGGGCTGATCGGCGGCGGGCTGGCGGCGGCGCTGGTCGGCACGGGCCTATGGTGGATCACGCCGTTCGAATGGTGGCAGGCCTGGTTGATGTCGGTGCTGATCGTGGCGCTCGGCTTCTTCGGCGGGCTGACGCTGTCGGCCGTGAAGCGCTCGCTCGGCGCCAAGGATTGGGGCGTCGCGATCCAGGGCCATGGCGGGGTGCTCGACCGGATGGACTCGGTTTCCTTCGCGGCGCCGGTGTTCTTCCACGCGACGCGGTATTTCTTCGGGTCGTAAGGCTATTTCGCGAGGAGAAGCGCGTTGCGCGACACCTCGACCTTGGAGAGGCGCTTCAGGAAGCTCATGCCGAGCAGATTGGCGCCGAGCTTGCCGCGCTCGGCGATGACCGCCTCGACGTCGTAGAGGATGATGCCGCCGATCTTGACGCGCGAAAGCCGCACCGGCGCGACGAAGGCGACGCCGTTGGCGGTGGAGACCCGCCCCGTGAACGCGACCCTGCCGCGCAGGAGCCCGAGCTGCTCGGCATCCTCGTAGCGCAGCGCGATCATGCTGGCGCCGGTATCGACCATCATCTCGACGCGGCGGCTCTCGATCTCGACATCGGCGCGGAAATGGCCGCGATTGTCGGCGAGCAGGCGGACGGTGTCGGCCGTGGCCTTCGGGTCGGCGGCGAGCGTGGCGGCGGGCGGCGTCTCCTTGCCGACCGCCCGATAGCCCGTGAGGACGGGGACCATCAGCGCGGCCAGCACGACCGCCCCCGCAAAACCGCCCACGATCTTCAGCATCGCCCCGTCCCAGCAAGAACCGCACGGGACGATAGGGCGAAAGCTTCGAATTTGCGTGAAGCCGATCGCTCGAATTTTAGCGATCACGTGCCGCGCGGCTTGGCGCGGGTCGTCGCCTGGGCGGCGGCCGGGTCCTCGGGCCAGGGGTGCTTGGGGTAGCGGCCGCGCATCTCGGCGCGCACCGCCGCGTAGGAGCCGCGCCAGAAGCCGGGCAGGTCGCGCGTCATCTGCACGGGGCGATGGGCGGGCGACAGCAGCTCGATGACGAGCGGCCGGCCGGCCGCGCGCGGATGCTCGGTCAGGCCGAACAGCTCCTGCACGCGGATCGAGACGAGCGGCTCCTCGCCCGCATAGTCGATCGGCACGCGCGAGCCGGAGGGCGCGTCGAAATGGGTCGGCGCCTCGCGGTCGAGCCGTGCCGGGAGTGGGTAAGGCAGGCGCGCGGCGAGCGCCTCGCCGAGCCGGTCGGCATCGATCGCGCTTGCGGCCGTGAGGCCGAGGATGAAGGGGCCGAGCCAGTCCTCGCCGTCACGGATGGCGGCCGCGAGGCCTTCGTCGGAAAGATCCGGCCAGGTCTCGGGCTCGGCGCGCCGCAGGAAGCCGACCCGGTCGCGGAGCTGGCGCTGCGCCTTGCTCCAGGCAAGGCGGCCGATCCCCAGCGCCGCGACGCCGCGCGCCAGGATCGCGGCGGCCTCGGGCGTAGCGGGCACGGGCATCGCGCGCTCGTCGAAGGCGATGGCGCCGAGCCGGCGGGCGGCGCGGGCCCGCACGCTGCCGCTCGTGGCATCGAAGGTCACGGTCTCCTGCGTGGTGATCTGGTCTGCGAAATCGCGCATCACCGCTTCGGCCGAGAGCGCGGCGGCCGAGAGGATGCGCGCCGCGCCCGCCGTGCCGCCGATCTCGGCGACCGCGAGCCAGGTTTCGCGCGCCAGCGGGCTCGCCGGATCGAGCGCAGCCGCCCGGCCATTGGCGAGCAGGAAGGCGCCGCTGCCGCCGCCCCGCGCTCGCGCCACACGGTCCGGATAGGCGAGCGCCAGCACGGCGCCGGTCTCGGCGGGATCGTTGGCGGCGCGGTCGTCGGAGCCCGGCCTTGCGCCGGCGGCCTCGCGCCAGCGGCGCATCGCCGCCTTCACGTCGCGCGCCCGGCCGCCATCGTCGGCGCGAAAGCGCATCAGGCGCTCCGCGACATCGACGGTCGGGCTTGGCCCCCGCCCCTCGCCGAGGCCGCGCTCGGTGAGCAGCGCCGCGATCTCGCCGGCGAGCCGCCCCTGCCCGGCCCGCTCGGCGTCGACGAGCATGCGGGCGAGGCGCGGCTCGAGCGGCACGGCGCGCAGGCTGACGCCCTCCGCCGTGATCCGCCCGTCGGCGTCGATGGCGCCGAGCCGGGCGAGCAGCGCCTTCGCCTCCGCGACGGCGGCGGCCGGCGGCGGATCGAGCCAGGCGAGCGTCGCGGGGTCGGTCACGCCCCATTCGGCGAGGTCCAGCACGAGGCCCGACAAATCGGCGTTGAGGATCTCGGGCCGCGCGAAGGGATCGAGGCTGCGATCCTGCGGCTCGTCCCAGAGGCGATAGCAGACGCCCGGCGCGGTGCGGCCCGCCCGGCCGCGCCGCTGGTCGGCCGAGGCGCGCGACACGCGCACCGTCTCGAGCCGCGTGAGGCCGAGATCGGGCTCGAAGCGCGGCACGCGCGCGAGTCCTGAATCGATGACGACGCGCACGCCCTCGATCGTCAGGCTGGTCTCCGCGATGGCGGTCGCCAGCACGACCTTGCGCCGCCCCGGCGCAGCGGGTGCGATGGCGCGATCCTGGCTCGCCGGATCGAGCGTGCCGTGCAGCGGCGCGATGTCGACCGTCGGATCGGCGATCGCCTCGACGAGGCGCCGCTCGGTGCGACGGATCTCGGCAGCCCCCGGCAGGAAGGCGAGGATCGAGCCGTCCGCCTCGCGCAAGGCGCGCAGGATCGCGCCCGCCATCGCGGCCTCGAT
>JBDHTH010000305.1:0-4540 GCA_039808545.1 Phreatobacteraceae bacterium
CATCAGGTCGGTGATGCAGGCGACGCCCGAATAGAGCACCTGGTCGGCCATCGAGAAGGCGTCCGCGAAGGTCGTCTGCTCGTTCGCGACCCGGAACAGGTTCTGGTTCGGGATGACGATCAGCGTGTCGACCGACTTCTGCAGCTCCGAGATGCCGGCCTCGGCGATGCGCATGCGCCGCGCGCCCTCGAAGAAGAACGGCTTCGTCACGACGCCGACCGTGAGGATGCCGTGCTCGCGCGCCGCGCGGGCGATGACCGGCGCCGCGCCCGTGCCGGTGCCGCCGCCCATGCCGGCCGTGACGAACACCATGTGCACGCCCGAGAGATGATCGCGGATCTCGTCGAGCACCTCCTCGGCGGCCGCGCGGCCGACCTCGGGCTGCGAGCCGGCGCCGAGGCCCTCGGTCACCTGCACGCCCATCTGCACGATACGCTCGGCGTGGCTGGAGGACAGGGCTTGCGCGTCGGTATTGGCGACGACGAAGTCCACGCCCTGCAAGCCGGCCTGGATCATGTTGTTGACCGCGTTGCCGCCGGCGCCCCCGACGCCGAAAACGGTGATGCGCGGGCGCAGTTCACGAATGTCCGGAAGTTTCAAATTGATGGTCATCCTGGCCTCTCCATCGCGCGCCGGAGCGCCCGTCCTTTCCCTCGTTCGAGCCGGCTACCCGGCTTGTCCCCAAAATCCCCACCGCCTAAGGCGGCTTACGCAGCACAAGCGGCAGCCTCAAAAGCTGTCGCGCAACCACCGCCCGACGCGGGCGAAGTAATTGTCCGTCCCGGTCGCCTGAGCGCGGGCCGGACGCATCTCGAAATTTTCGAAGCGTACGACCTGCGGGTAGACCATCAGCCCGACCGCCGCCGCGAAGGCCGGCCCCTTGGCGGCCTCCGGCAGCTTCGTGACGCCGAGCGGGCGGCCGACGCGCACCTGCCGGCCGAGCACGCGGGCCGCCAGGTCCTGCAGCCCGGTGAGCTGCGCCGCCCCGCCCGTCAGCACGATCCGCGAGGGCGCCCAGGGACTGGCGTTCAGCCGGTCACGCACCAATTCGAGGATCTCCTCCAGGCGCGGCTTGATGATCCGCGTGATCTGCGACTTGGCGATCAGATTGGCGCCGTCGCGCTCGTCCTCGCCCGAGCCCGGCACCACGATCATGTCGCGCTCATCCGCCGTGCTGGTGATGACCGAGCCGTGCAGCACCTTGATGCGCTCGGCCTCCGCGAGGCGGCAGCCGAGGCCGCGCGCGATGTCGCTCGTCACATGCAGGCCGCCGACCGCCACACCCTCCACCTGCACCAGATGGCCGCCATGGAAGATCGACAGCGTCGTCGTGCCGCCGCCCATGTCGAGGCAGCCGACGCCGAGATCGGCCTCGTCGTCCGAGAGCACCGCGAGACCTGCCGCGTAAGGCGCCGCGACCATCGCCTCGACGCCGAGATGGCAGCGCTCGACCGAGAGCAGCAGGTTGCGGGCCGGGGTCGTGTCGGTCGTCGCCACATGCATGTCGACGCCGAGCGTGGAGGCCAGCATGCCGCGCGGATCGCGCACGCCCGGCGTCTCGTCGACCGCGTAGCTGATCGGCAATGCATGCAGCACCGAGCGGCCGGGCTTCACGGCATGCGATGAGCCGGCCGCCAGCACCCGGTGAATGTCGCTCTCCGACACCTTCGGGTTGCTCACCGCGATATTCGCCTCGAAATGCTCGCTCTTCAGCCGACCGCCGGCAAACGACAGCAGCACCGATTCGACCTGCACGTCGGCCATGCGCTCGGCCGCCGCGACCGCGTTGCGGATGGAATCCTCGGCGAGGCTCATCTCCACGACCGCCCCGCCCTTCAGGCCGCGCGAGCGCGTATGCCCGAAGCCGAGCACCTCGACCGAATGGGTGCGGGTCGGCAGCACATCGCCCGATTCACGCGGGCGAAGGCGCGCGATGACGCAGGCGACCTTGCTGGTGCCGACATCGAGCACGGAGACGATCACCGTCTTGCGGACCGACACGGGCCGCATCTTCGGCGTCAGGCCGGAGCGGAACGGGTCACTCATAATCGCCACCCTTCGGCTTCGCCTTCGGCTTGCGTTCCTTCACGGCCTGGTCGCGCAGCACCGCGGCCTCGGGCGTCAGCAGCAGCGACACCCGGTCCGGCAGGCGCATGTCGATCGCCAGAACGTCGCGCGTCGTCAGCTTGCGCGCCTTGTCGAGCCCCTCGAGCTGCGCCAGCGCGGCGGCCGGATCTTCCTCGGGCAGGCGGATGTCGATGCCGTTCTTCAGCCGCAGCGTCCAGCGCCGCTCCGCGACATAGATCGCGGCACGCGTCTTCTCGCGGATCGCCGGGAAGCGGTCGAGCATCTCGTAGAAGGCCTGCGCGCGCGTCTCGGCGCCCTTGCCGACGACGAAAGGCAGGCCCGAATAGCGCGGGTCGTTATAGGGCGCGATGATCCGCCCGTCGGCCGCGATCACCTGGATCTCGCCGTCCTGCTGCCAGAGCGCGAAAGGCTCGCGCTCCACCAGCGTCACGGCGAGGCGGTTCGGATAGAGCTTCTGCACGGTCGCCTGGACGATCCAGGGGTTCTCCATCAGCCGGGCGCGCGCCGCGTCGACATCGAGGAAGGGCAGCGAGGTGCGGTCCGTGATCCCGACCGTCTCGAACACTTCCTCGCCGCCGAAATGGCGGTTGCCGGCGATCGACACGGCATCGATCTTGAAGCCGAGCGCGTTCGCGACCTGATGGCGAATCAGCAGCGCGGCGCCGCGCACCGTCTCGACATGCCCGCCGGTGACGACGCCGTAGCCGGCGGTCGCGGCGAACAGCACGCCCGTGGCGATCCAGCCGCTCGCGCGCGGCAGCTTGCGGTTGACGACGCGCGCCGCCACGCGATGCGCGAGCAGCGCGAATCGGCTCGGCCGCTCCAGCCCCTCCTCCGCCTCGACGAAGGAAGCCCGGCGCTTCCGGCGAACGAGGCCGGTCAGCGATCGAGCGAGGCGTCCTCCACCATCCATCGAACCAGTCCACCGAAAGTCAGGCCTGCGTAGGCCGCGAGCTCCGGCACCAACGAAGTCCGGGTCATCCCGGGCTGCGTGTTGACCTCCAGGCAGACGATTCGATCGGTGACCCCGTCCGTATCGTCGTAGCGGAAATCCGCACGGCTGACGCCCCGGCACCCGATTGCTTGATGCG
Source organism: Phreatobacteraceae bacterium (assembly GCA_039808545.1). Classification (GTDB taxonomy): domain Bacteria; phylum Pseudomonadota; class Alphaproteobacteria; order Rhizobiales; family JBDHTH01; genus JBDHTH01. The sequence goes on from JBDHTH010000305.1 coordinate 3,180, forward strand.
CCGTTAACGCCAACTCTTGAACGAGACGGTAAACATTCGGTTTAATTTTAGCGGGAAGGATGTGGTTCGAGCCGCCATCCGCATATTTTGCGTCGTAGTCGTAGAAAAGTCCCGTGTTCGCTTGGATTTCGATGACGTCCAGCGCCTTGCCGTCCATCACTGCGCAGGTGAGCTCGCGTCCCGGAATGAAACACTCGGCGAGCAAAAACTCGCCAAACGGCCAATCCGGCCGGTCGATTTCCTGCGGCGGATGGGCGCGGTCCTCGCGGACGATGACGACGCCCACCGAGGACCCTTCCGTTACGGGCTTCAGCACATAGGGCGGCGGCAGGACGTGGCGCTTGGCCGCATCGCGCCGGCTGACCACCTTGCCCTCGGCGACCGGGACGCCGGCCGCCGCCATCACGATCTTCGCCTTTTCCTTGTTCATCGCCAGCGCCGAGGCGAGCACGCCCGAATGCGTGTAGGGGATCTGCAGCGCCTCCAGGATGCCCTGCATGCCGCCATCCTCGCCGAATCGCCCATGCAGGGCGTTGAAGGCGACATCCGGCTTCAACTCGGTCAGCACGGCGCCGATGTCGCGGCCGACCTCGACGCGGGTCACGCGAAAACCCTCCGATTCGAGCGCGTCCGCGCATTGCTTGCCGGTATTGCGGCTCACATGCTGCTCCGCCGACCAGCCGCCCATCAGCACCGCGACGTGCTTGCTCATGCTTTGCTTTCTCCGTCTCGCGTAACCGATTCCGATGATTCGGGAATCCCGATCCGCTTGATTTCCCAGTCGAGCCGGACGCCCGAAGTGTCGAACACCCGGTCGCGGATCGTCTCGCCCAGCGCCTCGATATCGGCCGCCGTCGCCGTGCCGGTGTTGATCAGGAAGTTGCAGTGCATTTCCGAGACCTGCGCCCCGCCGACGCGCAGGCCCCGGCAGCCGGCCGCATCGATCAGCTTCCAGGCCTTGCCGCCCTCGGGGTTCTTGAAGGTCGAGCCGCCGGTGCGCTCCTTGATCGGCTGCACGGTCTCGCGGTGATGCTGCACCGCCTCCATCCGCTGGCGGATCGTCGCGACATCCGTCGGGATGCCGCGATAGACGGCGCGCGTGAAGATCACGCTCGGATCGACGCCGCAATGCCGGTAGGTGAAGCCCATCCCGGCGTTGGTGAAGGTCAGCCTCTCGCCGGCCCGCGAGATGCCGCGCGCCTCCACGAGATGATCCTTCGTCTCCCCGCCATTGGCGCCGGCATTCATGCGCAGCGCCCCGCCGATCGTGCCGGGGATGCCAAAATAGAACTCGAGCCCGCCGATGCCGGCCTGCGCCGCCGCTTCCGCGACGCGCTTGTCGGGCGCCGCCGCCCCGGCCG
>JBDHTH010000306.1:0-4538 GCA_039808545.1 Phreatobacteraceae bacterium
TAGGAGCCGGGTGAGGCGAAGGGGCGGAGCGTCCGAAGCCGCAATGCGCCACTTCCGGACCTTAGCGCCTCGCCGGAAAGCGGACCTTCGGCTTCGCGCCTTGACGCGCGACATCAGGCTCCAAAATGCCCCGCATCTGCCCAAGCCGAGCGAGCGCCAACCATAAAGGTTCTCTTTCGCGCGCCTGGTCGCGACGTTGAGCAAATTCGGTGCCGCCGCTCAGGGCGACGCCTGCGCCTGCCGGGTCGCGCGCAGCACCTCGCGCGGCAGCACGCCGGTCTGACGCTCGACCATGCGGTGCACGACGGGCGGCTCAGGCCCGATATGCAGGCCCCTGACCCGGTCGCCGATTTCGGCGTCAGCCTGGGTGGCGCGCTGGGCCTGGCGGACATATTCGACCCAGGTCGGGCTGTCGTAGCGCTCGATCCAGAGCTCGGCATCGGTCAGGTCGCGCAGCAGCGACCAGTGGCGGGCACCGTCGCGGCGGCGGATGCGCCGACGCTCCTCCATCGCCTTCAGGAACTCGACCACATCCTCCTGCCGGATGCGCCATTCGATGGTGACGAAGACCGGGCCGCTGCGCGGCTCGATCTCGACCGCGACCGTGGGCTCTTGCCAGCGGCTGAGCGGATCGAGATTGAGCGCCTCGAGCGGGGGCAGCCGATAGCGCAGCCCGGCGGCCGCACCGAGGACGAGCGCGGCCGCCGCCGCGCTGAGGCCGCCGGCCGGGCCGGAATGGAGAGTGACCCAGCCCCAGGCCCAGCTGCCTGCGGCCATGCCGCCGAAGGCCGCCATCTGGTAGAGCGCAAGCGCGCGCCCCACCACCCAGCGCGGCGCCGATAACTGCACCGTCGAATTGAAGGTCGAGAGCGCCAGCACCCAGCAGGCGCCACCGACAGCAAGCGCCGGCATGGTGAGCCACATGGTCGGGCTCAGTCCCACCACCAGGGCCGCAGCCGCATAGGCCAGGAAGGTCAGGCGCACGAGAGTCTCGGTGCTGAAACGACCGCGCAGCCGGGCGCTGACGAAGGCTCCGGCGACCGCGCCGGCGCCGAAGGCTCCCAGCAGGATGCCGAATGTCAGCGGGCCGCCGTGCACGAGATCGCGTGCGACCAGCGGCATCAGGGCGAGACCGACGATGCCGCCGAAGCCGAAGAGGAAGGCGCGCAGAATGACGGCGCGGATATTGGGCGACATCGCGACATAGCGCAGACCGGCGCTCATCGCGAGCCGAAGCGTCTCGCGCGGCAGCACGCGCTCGACGCGCGGCGGCTGCCAGCGGGCCAGCACGACGAGCAGGCCGATATAGCTGAAGGCATTGACGACGAAGGCAGCGACCGCGCCGGAGGCGGCGACGATGGCGCCACCGATCGCCGGGCCGACGCTGCGCGCTATGTTGAAGGCGACGCTGTTCAACGTCACCGCCGCCGGCACCTCTAGTCGCGGCACCATGTCGCCGACCGAGGACTGCCACGCCGGGTTGTTGAGCGCGTTGCCGCAACCGAGCAGGAAGGTGAAGACGAGCAGCAGCCAGGGCGAGAGCAGCCCATACCAGGCGAAGACAGCCAGCATGGTTGAAACAGCAAGCATGAAGCCCTGCGCCGTCAGCAAGATGCGGCGACGGTCGTAGTTGTCCGCGATCGCGCCGGCCGCGAGCGAGAACAGCATCACCGGCAGCGTGGTCGAGGCCTGGACGAGCGCGACCATGTCGGGCGAATCGGAGAGCGAGGTCATCAGCCAGGCGGCGCCGACCATCTGGACTAGGCCGCCGAAGTTCGAGACAAGGCTTGCGATCCAGACCGCACGGAAGATCGGCTGGCGCAACGGCGCAAAAGCCGAATAGCGACCGTAGTGAGGCTTCAGGCCCGCGGCGGCCAGGTCGGCTTCGGCGGTCTCGGCCGTGGTCTGCGTGGCGGGCTCATGCGGCATATCATAGTTAGAGCATGCCAGCGGGCGATGGGAAGCCGCGCTTCGCCATTGTCCATCATCGGATGATTTGAGACTGTTTTCGGGTTTCAGCGGGTTTGAGGGGCGGCTTGGGGCCGATGATGCGCCCTGTATTCCAGGTTCGGGCGCTGATGGGGCGGTTGAGCTTCGACAAGCATGGCGCATCCTCCATCGGGAGGCCGCATCCGAAACCACGATACTTCGCTCGCCGCATCGTGGGATGCGCCAAGCCTGACACCGGCAGAGAAGGGCACGGTCCTCCGCCCACTGGTGACGTCCGTCGTCGTGACCCGGCAGAGCGTCGACATCGGCATCCGGGCCGATGCTGTCGCGGCCCAGCTACGATCCAGCGACGGCACGGCCGCTCCTCGTCCTGATGCATCGCTTGCGGAGGACGGCGAGGTCATCGCTCTGTCGGTCCCGGCCACTCTGAAGCGCGTCCGCATGGAGATGCGGCATCTGATCAATGGGCGGACGCGCACGTGAACCGCGGCCTGCTGCGGCTCCTCGCCCGGGCTCATCACTTCCGCGATCTGATCATGCGCGACGACCGAAGGCCCATCGCCACCCTCGTGGCGAGAGCGGCGTCAGCGCGTCCTACTTCACCCGGATGTTGCGCCTTGCCTTCCTTGCCCACGACATCACGGCGGCCATCGTCAACGGCAGCCAGCCCATGGCGCTCTCGGCCAAGCGTCTTGCCCTTGCAGCGGATCTATCCAAGGACTGGCAAGAGCAAAGGCGACAGCTCGGATTCGACATGGTCCAGCTCTGGCCAGGTCACGCGCATCATAGAGAAGAGAACGACCTGATTGACATTGCAGCAGGTGCAATTGCAGCCATCAACCACTGGGGATTGGCAAGACGTGCTTGCGCTTTATCGCTCTGCTAAAGGCGCTGATCACCAACCCCGCGGGCTTCCAGCCGCAATGGCACCTCGTGATGGCGACCATGATCCTGGCCTGCTGTCGTCGGTGATTGTGGTCGCGGTGATGCAGAAGCAGTTCGTTAGGGGGGCTTTTCGAAACCGAAAAATAGCGCAAGCGGAGCAAAGCGCCGCGCCCGGCACGGAGGCGGTCGAGACGGCGCGACTTCGAATGGTCTAGGACGGAGTGGGCTCGTCCGGCCTAGTGCGGCGCCATCGGCCGGGAATGCTCGGCCGCGATCGATACCCCGGCGCGCAGCCGCCGCATCCACTCGGCCTCCTTCAGCAGATGCGCCCGGGCGGCGGCGAGCACGCGGTCCGCCTCCTCAAGCGGCACGACGACGACCCCGTCATCGTCGCCGAGCACGATGTCGCCGGGGTTCACCGCGACGCCGGCGACCGAGATCCGGGTGTCGATATTGCCGCCGAAGCCCGTATGGGGGCCGCGCGGGATGATCGCCTTGCAGTACATCGCGAAACCGAGCTTGCGCATGTCGGCGGCATCGCGCACCGCGCCGTCGACCACGGCCCCGCCGAGCTTGCGCATCGAGGCCTCGGTGGCCATCACGGCGCCCCACACGGCCGTGTCCTCCACGCCGCCGGCATCGACAACGACGATCTCGCCGGGCCGCGCCTGGGCGATCTGGGCGTTGATCGGCGTGCAGTCGCCGACCATCGTGACCACCGTGCGCGCTTGCCCGCAGAGCGAGGTGTTCGGCGAGATCGGCTTGATGAAGGACTTCATCACCTGCGTCCGGTTCATGCTGTCGGACGCGACCGCTGGCGGGATCGTGCGCCAGACCTCGATCTCCTCGGCCGTCAGTTGCCGGAACTCGGCGGTGCTTTGGTAAAACGCCATGGTCTTGCCTCCAAATTTCAGAATTGCGATGGGATTTCAGGCGGCCTTGGCGTCCCAGCCCGGATTGACGTTGTTCCGCAGGATGCCGTTGAAGAGGTAGTCGGCGAGGATCTCGGCCGAGAAGCTGCGCATGTCGACGTAGCCGGCCCGGGAATAGAAGGCGGCATGCGGCGTCGCGATGAAGCGGCCGGCCAGCCAGGGCTCGCCGCTGCGCCACGCCTCGATCAGCTTCGGGGTGGGAACCGGCGGCTCCTTGGGCAGCACGTCGAGGCCCGCCGCCGCGAGATGGCCGCTCTTCAGCGCATCATAGACCGCGTCGACGTCGACCAGTCCGCCGCGCGCGATATTGATCAGGATGCCGTCGGGCTTCATCTGGTCGAGCTCGGCCTTGCCGATGATGTTGCGCGTCCGCTCCGACAACGGCGCGTGGAGGCTGACGATGTCGGCGCGCCGCAGCAACTCCTCCTTGCTGCGCACCCGCTCGATGCCGAGGCCGAGCTCATGCCCCTCGGGCAGGTAGGGGTCGAAATAGATGACCTTCATGTCGAAGCCGGCGGCGCGCCGAGCGACCGCCGTGCCGATGCGCCCCATGCCGATGGCGCCGAAGGTTGAGCCGCGGATCCGCCGCACGACCGGGACGTCCTCGGCGCGGAAGCCCGCCACCGGGTCGGCCTTCAGCCGCGCCTCGTAGCTGCCGAGCCCGCGCACCAGATGGAGCAGCAGCGCGAGGGCATGGTCGGCCACCTCCGTCGTGCCGTAGTTGGGAACGTTGCAGAGCGGGATGCCGCGCGCCTTGCAGGCCGCATGATC
>JBDHTH010000307.1:0-4530 GCA_039808545.1 Phreatobacteraceae bacterium
GCTGCGGCCGGGGGGCTGGCGGCGGGTGCCGCCGGCGCGGGCGTCGCGGCCGGGCGCGACACGACCTCGCCCGGCGGGACGATGCGGCGCTTCACCTTCTCGACGACGACCGGCTTGGAGCGCCCATGGCTGAAGCTCTGCCTGACGGTGCCCGTCTCGGTCGGGCGCTTGATCGTCAGGGTCTTCGTCGGCGCCATGGTCAAGGTCTTGTCGCCGGTGGAATTGTTGTCCGTCATTCCGTCTCTCGTCTCATCGGCCTCTCGGCCTGGTCGCTGCGGGTGAAGCGCCGAAGCACGACGCCCGAATTCCATTGCCTTCACGACGCCTCGAACATCGACGCGGCGGCCGCACTCAGCCGAACATCCGTCCGAGGGTTCAATTCCGCGGGCCTTCTACGCCTAAACGAGCGCAAGCGCCATCACCTTCGCCAGGACTTTGACCTTCCGGCCCGGAACTTTCCCGTTCCCGGCCGGATCGGAAGTCGGCGAAAGCGCGATGACGCGCGAGGCAGGCTTCGCTCGCGGGCCCGGCGAGCAGGGCTGCATGTATCACATTTGGCCGCCCCAATGCCAAACCCAATTCTGCCGAGGTAAACGCGTCGATCCGCGCCATGCGCATGCCGTCCGCCGTTTCGCGGGCCCTGGCGATGCGTTCGAGCTTGGCGGCGCCGTCCTCGGCCGCGTCGGCGGCCCGGATCAGCCCGACCGGCCGCTCGCCCTTCAGCGCGCCTTCGACCTGGGCGAAGCCGAGGATCAGGCCGCCGGCCTTGTTGGCCATCGAGATGGCGTCGAGGGCGGCCTGGCGCAAGAGGGCCTCGACCTCATCGACCAGCCCCGCCTCGGCCTTGACCGGACGCTTGAAGGCGCGGGCGAAGGCCTTTTTGCGGATCGCCTCGGCGAGCGCCGCGCGATCGTTCGCCACCCAGGCGCCGCGCCCCGGCAGCCGGCGCTTCAGGTCCGGGACGACCGCGCCGTCCGGCGCGACCACGAAGCGCAGCATGCCGGACGGATCGCCCGTCCGGCGCGTCGCGATGCAGGTCCGCGCCGAGGCCTTGCGACGGCCGGTCTGCGGCCCGTCATCGGTCTCGGCGACCGCCTCCAGATATGCGGGATCGGCGCTCATGCGCGAAACGGGGGGCGATCACGCCCCCGCCTCCTCTTCGGCCGGCGCTTCCTCGGCGGGCGCCTCCGCGACGATGCCGAGCTTGCGGCGCGCCGCCATGATCAGCGCCTCGGCCTCCTGGCGGCTGACCGCCATGCCGTCGAAATAGCCCGGCTGGCGGATCGTCTCCTCGCCCTTCTTCTCGGTCCAGCCCGTGAGGTCGTCGGTCGCGCAATAGGCGAGGTCCTCGACGGTCTTCACGTCGTTCTCGCCGAGCTTGACCAGCATCTCGGAGGTGATGCCCTCCACCTCGCGCATCGCGTCCTCGACGCCGAGCGCCCGGCGCTTCTCGTCGTATTCGGCCTCGATGCGCTCCAGGTAGGCGCGGGCGCGGTTCTGCAATTCGGTCGCGGTCTCCTCGTCGAAACCCTCGATCGAGGAGAGCTCGGCCGGCTCGACATAGGCAAGGTCCTCGATTGAGGTGAAGCCCTCCGAGGAGAGGAGCTGGCCGACCACCTCGTCGACGTTGAGCGCCTCCATGAAGGTCTTGGTGCGCTGCGCGAACTCGGCCTGGCGGCGCTCCGATTCCTCGGCCTCGGTCAGGATGTCGATGTTCCAGCCGGTGAGCTGGGAGGCGAGGCGGACGTTCTGGCCGCGCCGGCCGATCGCCAGCGAAAGCTGCTGGTCTGGCACCGCCACCTCGATGCGCTGGCTGTCCTCGTCGAGCACGACCTTGACGACCTCGGCGGGCGCGAGCGCGTTGACGATGAAGGTCGCGGTGTCCTGCGACCACGGGATGATGTCGATCTTCTCGCCCTGGAGCTCGTTCACCACGGCCTGCACGCGGGAGCCGCGCATGCCGACGCAGGCGCCGACCGGATCGATCGAGGAATCGCGCGAGACGACGGCGATCTTGGCGCGCGAGCCCGGATCGCGGGCGACCGCCTTGATCTCGACGATGCCGTCATAGATCTCCGGCACCTCCTGGCGGAAGAGCTGCGCCATGAACTGGGGATGGGTGCGGGAGAGGAAGATCTGGGGCCCGCGCTGCTCGCGGCGCACGTCGTAGACATAGGCGCGCACCCGGTCGCCGGGGCGGAAAGTTTCGCGCGGCAGCAGTTCGTCGCGGCGCAGCACCGCCTCGCCGCGCGTGAGATCCACGACGACGTTGCCGTATTCGGCGCGCTTGACGAGGCCGTTCACGACCTCGCCGATCTTGTCCTTGAATTCCTGGTACTGGCGGTCGCGCTCGGCGTCGCGCACCTTCTGCACGATCACCTGCTTGGCCGACTGGGCCGCGATACGGCCGAAATCGAAGGGCGGCAGCGTCTCGGCGATCCAGTCGCCGACCTGGGCGGCCGGGTTGCGCTTATGGGCGTCGGCGAGAAGGATCTGCGTCGCGTCGTTCTCGATCTGGTCGACGACCAGCAGGAGCCGCGAGAGGCGGATCTCGCCGCTCCGCGGGTTGATCTCGGCGCGGATCTCGGTCTCGGAGCCGTAGCGGGAGCGCGCCGCCTTCTGGATCGCGTCCTCCATCGCGGCGAGCACGATCTGGCGGTCGATGACCTTCTCGCGGGCGACCGCGTCGGCGATCTGCAGCAGTTCCAGCCTGTTGGCGCTGACGGCCATGGAAGTCACTCCTTTAGACGAATGCTAGAGTCTGACTTTTTTGAGCATGATCTTTTCCGAAAACCGGTTCCCACTTTTCGGGATCATGCTCTAGTGCTTCTTCTTCGCGTAGCGGCCCGGCCCCTTGCCGGTTCCCTTGCGGGTCGAATAGGGCTTCGGCGCGTCGGTCTCGGCGACGGGCGCCTCCTCGGCCGCCTCCGCCTCGTCCTCGATCTCCTCCTCGTCGACCGCGTGGCCCGCCGCCTTGGCGGCGCGCAGCGCGGCGCGGACGAGATCGTCGGTCAACACGAGCTTGGCCTCGCCGATATCCTCGATGGGCAGGAGCACGTCGGCCTCCTCGCCCGCCTTCTTGTCGATCAGGCGGATGCGCGCCTTGCCGTCCTCGGCGCCGAGGATGAGGCCGCGATAGCGCTTGCGCCCCTCCTGCATCACCGCCATCTCGATCTTCGCCTCGTGGCCGGCCCAGCGCACGAAGTCGGAGGCGCGGACCAGCGGCCTGTCGATGCCGGGCGAGGAAAGCTCGAGGTTGTAGGCCTCGGCGATCGGGTCCTCGACGTCGAGCACGGCCGAGACGGTGCGGCTGGCGAGCTCGCAATCGTCGATCGACATGGTGCCGTCGGCGCGCTCCGCCATGATCTGCACGGTGCCGCCCGCCAGCCCCGAGATCTTGACGCGCACGAGACGGAAGCCGATGCCGATCAGGCTCGGCTCGACGATCTGCGCGATGCGCGCCGGCAGCCCGCGCTCGATGACGAGCCGGGGCTCGTCGAGCGAGGTTTCAACGCTCTTGATGTCGCTGGCGTCGGTCAAGGCGGCCTCGGGTCTGACCGGGCCGCCTTTCGGAAGCAAGCCTTGCGGCAATAAAAAAGAGCGGGTCCCGCGGGGCCCACCCTCATTGTGCCGATCGGCGATACCGGTCGTTATGAGAAGATAAGTAAGCCCTTACTTACACGAAACCGGCGGTTTTTGCAAGACCGGGCCAGGAGGGGTGGCGCCTCAGCCGCCCGTCGCTCCGCCCGCGATATGGGCGGGCTTGCCCTCGACCGGGATGTCGAGGCCTTGCTGCAACGTCTTCAGGTCGTATTCGCGAATGCGGCCCTGCGCCGGATCGCTGACGAAGGCGAGAGCGCCGATCACCGCGAGGTTCGGGGTGGGGGTCGGCGCGCCATAGGCGCAGTCGAAGGCCGGCACCGCGTCGAAGCTCGCCACGGCCTTCCAGGCCGGCTCGATCTCGTAGACCGTGAGCTTGCCGTCCGCCGTGAGGTTGGCGAGGCGCCTGCCGTCGGCCGTCACGGCGAACTGGCAGACGCCCTGGCCGCCCGGCACCTTCAGGATGTCGGCATCGGTCAGCGCCGCGGCGTTCGGGTCGATTCGGATCAGGGCATCATAGGGCGTCTTCAGCCCGTAATTGCCGATCACGAAGCGGCCCGCCGCCTTCAGCGCGCTCACCCGGCCGAGATCCGGATAGGCGAGCTTGCGGCTCGTCCAGGTCTTGCCTTTCCGGGCGAGGATCAGCAGCCCGCCATCATCGCCCTCGGCGCAGCCGAAGAGATGGGCGGCTTTCGTGGCGGCGTAGCCGTGGAAGAGCCGGCATTGCGTCTCGGGCTTCGCCGGGTCGTTGAAGGTCGCGACGCTCTTCCAGGCCTCCGGCGCGCCGGCCGTGGCCACGACCTTGAAGCCGTTCGGGCGCGAGGAGGCGGTGCGGTCGTCGCCCTTCGCGTAGGCTTCGTTCGGCAGCGACAGGAGCAGCTCGCGCCGGCCGAGCGGGACCGCGATGCCGTGCTGCGGCGCCGGGCTCTT
>JBDHTH010000308.1:0-4529 GCA_039808545.1 Phreatobacteraceae bacterium
GGCAAGATCACCGACGAGGTGTTCGGCGAGGCCTACGCGCCGCCGCGCTCCGACGGCTCGGGCCAGGATCGCGGCCTCCTGCGCCGCGCCCTGCTGCTGTTCGGGGAGGCCGGCTTCGTCTCGCGCAACGGCAGGCTGCTCGACCGCGACGGCCGCCAGCTCGCGGTCGAGATCATCGAGTATTCGCGCAGCTTCCTGCCGCATATCGAAGCCTATGTGAAGAATCTGAGGCTGCTCGGCATCGACGCGACCATCCGCATGGTCGACGCGGTGCAGTACGAGGAGCGGCGCAAGAATTTCGACTTCGACCTGACGACCCGCCGCTTCGCCCTCTCGTCGACGCCGGGCGAATCGATGCGCAGCTACTGGTCGTCCATGACGGCGAAGCTCAACGGCTCGAACAACCTCGCGGGGATCGCCGATCCGGTCGTCGACGCGCTGATCGAGAAGGCGCTGGCGGCCGAGACGCGCGAGGATCTCTACGTCGCGTGCCGGGCCCTCGACCGGGTGCTGCGGGCCGGCCGCTACTGGATCCCGATGTGGTACAAGCCGACCCACTGGATCGCGGCCTGGGACGTGTTCGGCCGCCCGCAGGTGAAGCCCCGCTACGACCGGGGCGTCATCCAGACCTGGTGGACGGATGCCGAGAAGCTGAAGCGGATCGGCGGATGAGGCCGCCGGTCGCGCCCGCGAAGGCGTGATTGCGGAATTCCGCCGAGTTGATTGTAGAGTGCCGTTGATTCTCGAAGGACCGCCGCCGACGTGCTCGCCTATATCGTCCGACGCCTCCTCTTCATGGTGCCGACCATCGTCGGCATCATGCTGGTCTCTTTCGTCGTCATCCAGTTCGCGCCGGGCGGGCCCGTCGAGCGGATGATCGCCAAGCTGACCGGCACCGACACCTCGGTGACCGGCCGCCTCACCGGCACCGGCAACGAGATCGGCCAGCAGGTCGCGCCCGGCAGCCGCGATCCGGGCGGCAACTATCGCGGCGCGCAAGGGCTCGACCCGCAATTCATCAAGGAGCTCGAGAAGCAGTTCGGCTTCGACAAGCCGGCCCATGAGCGCTTCCTGAAGATGATGTGGGACTATATCCGCTTCGACTTCGGCAAGAGCTATTTCCGCGACACCAGCGTCATCCAGCTCATAAAGGAGAAGATGCCGGTCTCCATTTCGCTCGGGCTGTGGCTGACGCTGCTCACCTACGCGATCTCGATCCCGCTCGGCATCAAGAAGGCGGTGGCGGACGGCTCGCGCTTCGACATCTGGACCTCCGGTATCATCATCGTCGGCTATGCGATACCGGGCTTCCTGTTCGCGATCCTGCTGATCATCCTGTTCGCGGGCGGCTCCTTCCTCGACTGGTTCCCGCTGCGCGGCCTCTTCTCGGATAATTGGTCCGAGCTGCCCTGGTATAAGAAGATCCTCGATTACGCTTGGCATCTCACCCTGCCGATCGTCTCGATGGCGCTCGGCGCCTTCGCGACCATGGCGCTGCTGACCAAGAATTCCTTCCTCGATGAGATCGGCAAGCAATATGTGCTGACCGCCCGCATGAAGGGCTGCACCGACCGGCAGGTGCTTTACGGGCACATCTTCCGCAATGCGATGCTGATCGTCATCGCGGGCTTTCCGGGTGCCTTCGTCAGTGCCTTCTTCACCGGCTCGCTGCTGATCGAGACGATCTTCTCGCTCGACGGGCTCGGCCTGCTCGGCTTCGAGAGCGTCCTCAACCGCGACTATCCGGTCGTCTTCGCGACGCTTTTCATCTTCTCGCTGGTCGGCCTCGTCGTGAACCTCATCTCGGACCTCACCTATACCTGGATCGATCCCCGCATCGATTTCGAGACGCGGGACGTGTGATGGACGCCAAGCGCGACAAGGTCCCGACCCCCGGCACGGTGCGCCGCAATCTCGTCGAGCCGGTGCCCGGCACGCCGCTTCCCGCCGAGCCGCCCGTCGCGGCAAAGCCCGCCGCAGGCGAGCCGAAGAGCCGCTTTTCCCTCTCGCCGATCAACCGGCGCCGGCTCGCCAATTTCCGCGCCAATGGCCGCGGCTGGTGGTCGTTCTGGATCTTCGCGGTGCTGTTCGTGGTGACGCTCTTCGCCGAGCTGCTGGCGAACGACCGGCCGATCTACCTGCATATGGACGGGAAGTCCTACTACCCGGTCCTCTACGACTACACGGAGCAGGATCTCGGCGGCGAATTGCCGACTTTCGCGGATTTCCGCGACAAATACATGCGCGAGATCATGCTGGAGAAGAACGCCTTCGCGCTCTGGCCGCCGATCCGCTACTCCTACCGCACCATCAACCGCGAGCTGCTCACCCCCGCGCCCGCCAAGCCGACCTGGCTGCTCGACGTGCCGGACTGCGCCGCCGTCACGCCCGAGCAGCAGGTGAAGGCCGATGGCGACGACTATCGCCGCTACACCTATTGCACCAAGGGCAACTGGAACTGGCTCGGCACCGACGATCAGGGCCGCGACGTCGTGGCGCGGCTGATCTACGGCTTCCGCATCTCGGTGCTGTTCGGCCTGGCGCTCACCATCGTCTCCTCGGTGATCGGCATCGCGGCCGGCGCCGTGCAGGGCTATTTCGGCGGCTGGGTCGACCTGTTGTTCCAGCGCTTCATCGAGATCTGGACGGCGGTGCCGCACCTCTACCTGCTGCTGATCATCTCCTCGGTGCTGGCGCCGAGCTTCTTCGTGCTGCTCGGCATCCTGCTGCTGTTTTCCTGGGTGGCGCTTGTAGGCCTCGTGCGCGCCGAGTTCCTGCGCGGGCGCAACTTCGAATACATCCAGGCGGCGCGGGCGCTCGGCGTCGACAACTGGACGATCATGTTCCGCCACCTCCTGCCGAACGCCATGGTGGCGACGCTCACCATGCTGCCCTTCCTCCTCTCCTCCTCCGTGATGACGCTGACCTCGCTCGACTTCCTCGGCTTCGGCCTGCCGCCGGGCTCGCCCTCGCTCGGCGAGCTGCTGAGCCAAGGCAAGTCGAACGTGCAGGCGCCCTGGCTCGGCCTCACGGCCTTCTTCACGGTCGCGATCCTGCTCTCGCTGCTGATCTTCATCGGCGAGTCCGTGCGCGATGCCTTCGACCCGCGAAAGACGCTGAGCTGATGCAAGATCTTTCGTCCAAAACCACGCTCCTGAAGGTCGAGGATCTCTCGGTCGCGTTCCGCCAGGCGGGGCGCGAGACGCTGGCGGTCGACCGCGTGTCGTTCCAACTCGAGCGCGGCAAGACGCTGGCGCTGGTCGGCGAATCGGGCTCCGGCAAATCCGTGACGGCGCTGTCCTGCGTGCGCCTTCTGGCGCCTTCGGCGCATCACCCCTCGGGCCGCGTCGTCTTCAAGGGCAAGGAGCTGCTGAGGGCGAGCCCCGACGAGATCCGGCAGGTGCGCGGCGACGACATCACGATGGTGTTCCAGGAGCCGATGACCTCGCTTAACCCGGTCCACACCATCGAGACGCAGATCGCCGAGATCCTGGAGCTGCATCGTGGCCTGCGCGGCGAGGCGGTGCGAAAACGCATCGTCGAGCTCCTGACCCAGGTCGGCATCCGCGATCCGGAGAGCCGGCTCGGCGCCTATCCGCACCAGATGTCGGGCGGCCAGCGCCAGCGCGTGATGATCGCCATGGCGCTCGCCAACGAGCCCGAGCTGCTGATCGCCGACGAGCCGACGACCGCGCTCGACGTCACGGTGCAGGCCCAGATCCTGAAGCTCCTGAAGGAGATACAGGCGGAGCACGGCATGGCGATCCTGTTCATCACCCACGACCTCGGCATCGTCCGCAAGATGGCGGACGATGTCTGCGTGATGAAGAAGGGGAAAATCGTCGAGGCGGCGCCGACCGAGGCGCTCTTCGCCGACCCCAAGCACGACTACACCAAGGCGCTGCTGGCGGCCGAGCCGAAAGGGCCGCCGCCCGCCCCGAAGAGCGACGCCAAGACCGTGATGGAGGCCAAGGACCTCAAGGTCTGGTTCCCGATCAAGAGCGGGCTCTTCCGCAAGGTCGTCGGCCATGTGAAGGCGGTGGACGGCGTCTCGGTCGCGGTCCGGGAAGGCGAGACGCTCGGCGTCGTCGGCGAGTCCGGCTCCGGCAAGACGACGCTCGGCCTCGCCATGCTGCGCCTCATCTCGTCCGAGGGGCCGGTGCTCTATCTCGGCAAGGCGCTGCAGGGCCTCGGCTTCAAGGCGATGCGCCCCTTCCGCAGAGAATTGCAGATCGTCTTCCAGGACCCCTACGGCTCGCTCTCGCCGCGCATGTCGGTCTCCGACATCATCGCGGAGGGGCTCAAGGTCCATCACCCGAAGCTCGATGCGGAGGAGCGCGACAAGCGCGTCGTCGAAGCGCTGATCGATGTAGGCCTCGATCCGGAGACACGCCACCGCTATCCGCACGAATTCTCGGGCGGCCAGCGCCAGCGCATCGCGATCGCCCGCGCGGTGGTGCTGGAGCCGAAATTCATCGTTCTCGACGAGCCGACCTCGGCGCTCGACATGATCGTCCAGGCCCAGATCG
>JBDHTH010000309.1:0-4521 GCA_039808545.1 Phreatobacteraceae bacterium
CCTCCGCGAGCGGCACCGCCATGACATTGCCCTCGACGACGCGGACCTGCCGCTCCAGCCCGACCAGCCGCGTCAGGCGCGCGGCGCCGGCGACGCGCGCCGGGGTCAGCTCGATGCCGGTGACGTCGACGCCGTAGCGATGCGCGAAATAGCGCGCCGGCCCGCCGAGCCCGGCGCAGAAATCCGCGACCTTGAGGCCCGGCCGCATGCCGGCCCGCTCGGCGAGCCGGTCGTTGACCGGCAGCCCGCCATAATGATCCTGGTCGAAGGCGAACAGCGTCTCGGGCGACACGCCGTCGAGGCTGCCATGGACGGCCTCGACCTTCTTCAGGATGATCTCCGCCGAGATCGGATGGCCGGTATAGAAGAAGATGGCGTGGGCGGTGTCGGCGGTTTCCATCATGTCCGGCGCGCTGTGAAAACGGGTCGCCAGGGTAGGGGGCAAGCACCGGTGGGGCAATCGTCCGGATCGGCCGCATGAGCGTCCTGTACCTCGCCTATGGCGCGAACATGCATCCCGCCGGCATGGCGCTGCGCTGCCCCGGCGCCGAGGCCGAAGGCGTCTGCCGCCTGCCGGGCTGGCGCTTCGTCATTCAGCGGCACGGCTACGCCAATCTCGTCCGCGCGCCGGGCCGCACCGCCTATGGCGTGCTCTGGCGGCTTTCCGCCGCGCATCTGGCGAGCCTCGATGCCTTCGAGAACGTCGAGGCCGGCCTCTATCGCCGGGCCGCAATTTCCGTGACCCTCGCGGGTCGCCGCCGCCGCGCGCTGATCTATCTCTCGTCCTGGACCGAGATCGGGATGCCTGCTTTCGGCTATCTCGATCGCGTCGTCCTGCCGGCGGCGCGCCATTGGGACTTGCCGCAACGCTATATCGAGGAGATCGGCCGATGGGCGATGCCGAAGCGACGCAAGCGAGCCGTGCCGTCCGCCTCCTGATCGGCGGCCGCGTGCAGGGCGTCGGCTTTCGGGAATGGATGGTCGGCCGCGCCGCCATGCACGGCCTCGCGGGCTTCGTGCGCAACCGGCGCGAGGGAACCGTCGAGGCGCTGCTGATCGGTCTCGCGCCCGCCGTCGACGCGCTCGTCGCGGAATGCCGACGCGGGCCGCGCGCCGCCGAGGTCGACACCGTCACGGCGGGCGACGGATCGAACGAAGCCTGGCCGCATCCGGATTTCCGACGCCTGCCGACGGTTTAGGCGGCGGGCACGGCGGCCCCGAACAGCGTCTCAAAATTCCGGCGTAGCGCGATATCGACATCCGCCATCGTCACCGGCAGGCCGAGATCGACGAGGCTCGTCACGCCGTAGAGGCTCTGCGAGACGCCGCAGGGCACGATGCCGCCGAAATGCGCGAGGTTCGGCTCCACATTGAGCGCGATGCCGTGGAACGTCACCCAACGGCGCACGCGGATGCCGATCGCCGCGATCTTGTCCTCGGCGCCTGGCGCCTTGTCGGGACGGCGCACCCAGACGCCGATCCGGTCCTCGCGGCGCTCGCCCGTCACGTTGAAATCGCCGAGCGTGCCGATCAGCCAGGCCTCCAGCGCCGAGACGAAGGCGCGCAGATCCGGCCGCCGGCGCTCCAGATGCAGCATCACATAGGCGACCCGCTGACCCGGCCCGTGATAGGTGTACTGCCCGCCGCGCCCGGTCCGGAACACCGGAAAGCGCGAATCGAGAAGGTCGCCCGGCCGCGCGCTGGTGCCCGCCGTGTAGAGCGGGGGATGCTCGACCAGCCAGACGCGCTCCGGCGCCCCATCGGCGATCGCCGCCGCCTCGCGCTCCATGCGCGCCACCGCCGTCTCGTAGTCGACGAGTCCGTCCGCGATCTCCCAGAGGACGGGAGCCGGATCGGCGATGCTCGGCAGCATCGCGTCGCTGGCGATCCGCTCGCGGGCAAATGTAAACGGCGCGTTAACCATGTTCGTGCGACTTCAAAAGCTCAGGAAAGAGGCGGGCCGGGTGGCCCAGGGGCGGGCCATGGCCAAGATCGACGAGGTCAATCTCGATATTTCCATCGTGCTCGGCAAGACACATATGCCGATTCATCAGGTTCTGCGACTGAGCCGGGGCGCGGTCATCGAGCTCGACGCGATGGAGGGCGATTCGGTCGAGATTCTCGCCAACGACCTGCCGATCGCCGAGGGCACCGTGATCGTCGAGGGCAGCGATATCACGGTCTCGATCACCCGCCTGATCCGCCGCCCCGAGGTGGAAGGGGCCGCCGGGCCGACAAAGTGATAATTGCCCCCTGGCGGGCTTGTCGACCGCCGATGCCGGTGTTACATGCAGCCCCGCATCGACCTGCCGATCGCGCGACCGTGGCGGAATTGGTAGACGCGCTAGCTTGAGGTGCTAGTAGTGAAAGCTGTGGAGGTTCGAGTCCTCTCGGTCGCACCATGAAAAACCCGCCGGACCGCCGGCGGGTTTTTCTTTTTTCGATGGATGTTGGCGCCGAAAGTTCGCGCGCCGCTTGAAGGAGCTCAGAGCCGCTCCGCAGGCTTCGGCTTGGCGGGCTTCGGCACGCCGTTGACGGGCTTGACCGCGACGGGACGCGGCTTGGCGGGAGCCGCGACGGGCGCGCCCAGCGGGACCGGACCGGCGGCCGGCGCGGCGACGCCCGGCTTCGCCTTCTTGGGTTTGCGCGGGCGGGAACCGCGCGGCGGCGGCGCCGACTGAAGGTTGGCCACGACCGGGTCGCCCGGCGCCTGCTCGACCACGGCCGGCAGGTAGCGCTCCGGCACGATATGCACGATCTTGTAGCCGCGCGCCTTCAGCTCGCGCAGGAAATCCGGAAACATCGCGGCGGTGCGCTGCTGGATGTCGTGCAGCAGGATGATGCCGCTGCCCTTGGCGGCGAGCCGCTGCAGCGCGACCTCCTTCACCTGTTCGGGCGTGCGCTTCAGCCAGTCGTCGGCCGGGAAATCGGCGCTGAGCGAGATCAGCCCGTGCCGCGCCACGAAGGCGTCGGTCGCGGGCGAGTGGTTGAGGCCGGTGAAGCGGAAGAAGGGCGCGATCTTGCCCTCCGGCCCGACCACGTCGCGCAGCGCCGCGATGCCGCCGAGCACCTCGCGCGCCAGCGTCTCCTGGTTGACCTTCGGCAGGTTGAGGAAGACGTGCGAATAGGTATGCGTGCCGATCGTGTGGCCGTCGGCGATCATCCGCTGCACGAGGTCGGGGCGGGCCTTGGCCATCCGGCCGACGAGCAGGAAGGTTGCTTTCGCGCAATGGGCCCTCAGCGCGTCAAGCACCATCGGCGTGTAATGCCCGATCGGCCCGTCGTCGAAGGTCAGCACCACCTCGCCGGGCTTCAGCTCCAGCGTCTTGGGATAGCTCATATGGCCGAGCGGGCCGGAATCCTGCGGCACGACGATCGTCCGGCTGGTGCCGAGCGCGGCGGTCGTCGGCGTGCAACCCGGCGGCGAGGCTGGCATGGGGGCAGGTGGCGGCGTGACGAGCTTCGGCGCAGGCCCCGGCGCGACGGCGGCCGGTGGCGTCAGCGTCTGCGGGATCGTGCCTGGCGCCGGCGCGGCGAGCGGCTGCGTCTTGACGGCGGGAGGGGCGGGCGATTGCAGGGTGGCGGGCTGCGCCGGGTCGGGAACCTGCGCGAGGCTCGCGCCGGTTGCATACAGCATCGCGCAGAGCGCGCCGAGGGAAACGAAGGAAAGGCCTTGGCGCATCACCGCACGTCATCTCCGATGTCCGCGGTCCTTGCGGACACCGCATAATACGACAGCATCTCTGCCGATTCTGGACGGCGAAATTGAGTCCGCGGGATCAAATACATAGAAAATATTTACTCTGTGGCGGCCCCGCATCAGTTCGGCTTCGGCACGACGTGCACGACGCGGTAGCCGCGCGCCTTCAGCGCCTTGAGGAGGGGCGGGACCATCGCGGCGGTCTGCGACTTCGTATCGTGGAACAGGATGATGCCGCGCCGCGCCTGCTCGAGCCGGGAGAGGACGAGGTTGAGCTGCACCTCCGGCGTCATCACGTTCCAGTCGCTGGCCCAGAAATCGGCGCCGAAGATCGCGATGTCGCGCTTGGCGAGATAGGCCTGCAGGGCGGGCGAATCGGCGAAGCCCGGAAAGCGGAAGAACGGCACGACGGGCTTGCCGGAATAGCGCCCGTAGGCCGCCTTATCGATGACAGCGAAACCCTTCTCGATATCGGCTATGGCGCGGTCATAGGGGATCGTCGCGAGCGTCATCGGATGCGTGTCGCTGTGATAGGCGAGCGTGTGCCCCTCCGCGACGATCCGCCGGGCGAGCGCCGGGTGCTGCTCCGCCATGCGTCCGACCAGGAAGAACGTCGCCCTCACGCATTCGGCCGCCAGCGCCGCCAGCACCTTGTCGGTCGTGCCGGGATTGGGGCCGTCGTCGAAGGTGAGCACCACCTCGCGGTCCGCGAGCGGCAGCGTCTGCGGATATTGCTTCGTGCCAAAGCGCGGCCCGCCCTTGGCGTCGACGGTCAGCGTGCGCGCCGTGCCGAGCGCGTCCTTGCCGCAGGCGGCGAGGGC
>JBDHTH010000310.1:0-4518 GCA_039808545.1 Phreatobacteraceae bacterium
GCCGAAGGGTTTCGAGGTGGTGCAGGACCAGGCCTCGGACGCGCCGCGCCGCGCCAAGCTGGTCGCCGAGAAGCGCCTGCCGCGCGGCACCTCCGACATCCAGGCCTTCTCCTCGGTGAACGTCGCCGAGATGTCGGCGGCGGGCGTGCTGGAGAAGATCGACCCCGCCAAGGTGCCGAATATCGGCAACCTCCTGCCGGTCTTCGACAAGACCTGGTCGCTGCCGCACATCTATTCCGGCAAGGTCATCGTCTACAATCCGAAGCTCATCCCGGAAGAGCCGACCTCGATCGCCGATCTCTGGAACCCGAAATACCAGGGCAAGGTCGGCATGATCGACATCCAGTACATCTACAACATCATGGCGGCGACGCTGCATGCCGGCGGCAAGCTCTCGGACCTGGAGCCGGGCAAGAAGCCGCTGCTGGAGCTGAAGAAGCTCGGCGTGAAGGTCTATCCGACCAACGAGGCCTTCGCGCAGGCGCTGAAGACCGAGGAGATCGGCATCGGCCTGATGTGGAAGGCGCGCGCCGTTCAGTGGCAGAACGCCGGCATCCCGGTGAAGTCGGTGGCGCCGAAGGAGGGCATTTTGCTCTACCTCTCGGAATTCGCGATCGCCAAGAACGCGCAGAACAAGGAAGGCGCCTACGCCTATCTCAACGCCATGCTCGACCCGGCGCCGCAATCCGCCTTCGCGATCGACATGGGCTACAACCCGACCGTGAAGAACGCCACCGTCGCGGACGACCTGAAGGCCCGCATCGGCTTCACGCCCGACGAGGAGAAGCGGCTGCTCAACCCCGACTTCGCCTACATCACCAAGAATGACGGCCCGCTGAAGGAGTGGTGGGACAAGGAATTCAAGGGCTAGAGCCTGCTCCCTTCAAACGAAATCGTTTGAAGGGTCAAAGCAGTCTCTATTTTTTAGAATCGATCACTGTCCTGCGTTTTGATCGGTTTGATCAAAACGCAGCGTGATCTAAAGGCGGGGGCGACGATGGCCGGGGCGCGCGCGATAGCACCGGAGGACCGCGAGAGCCGCGCCACCGCGGCGGCGCTCGTCGGGCCGGCGACGATCTATGTCGTGCTCACCTTGGCGATCCCGATCGCCATCCTGTTCCGCTACAGCCTGAACCGCTTCGAGCCCGGCAAGTTCATGGTCGACGCGGTGACGGTGGAGAACTACATCCGCTTCTTCACCGATCCCTACTATCTCGGCGTGCTCTGGCGCACCTTGCGCGTCGCGATCATCACCACCCTTGCATGCCTGCTGATGGGCTTTCCGCTCGCCTATTGGCTGGCGCGCCTGACGAGCCGCTGGAAGAACGTCGTCATCATCCTGGTGGTGCTGCCGCTCTTCGTCGGCAACGCGGTGCGCGCCGCCGGCTGGATCACGCTGTTCGGCTCCAAGGGCTTCGTCAACGCGGCGCTGGTCGGCATGGGCGCGATCGATCAGCCGCTGGAGATCATGTACACCGAGTTCGCCGTCATCGTCGGCATCGTCGCGGTCAACCTGCCCTTCATGGTGCTCACCTTGCAGAGCGTCATCGAGGGCATCCCGCGCCAGGTCGAGGAGGCGGCGATGAGCCTCGGCGGCACGCCCTGGAACGCCTTCTGGCGCGTCGTGTGGCCGATGGCGCTGCCCGGCACCATCGCGGGGCTGATCCTCACCTTCATCCTGGCGATGAACGCCTATGCGACGCCCGTGCTGCTCGGCGGCCCGAAATTCCAGATGATGGGCCCGCTGGTCTACGGCCAGTTCGCGCAGCAGAACAACTGGCCCTTCGGCGGCGCGATCAGCTTCATCCTGATGCTGGCGACGCTGATCCTGACGCTCCTCGCCAACCTGCTGAGATGGAAGCGGGCAGGGCGATGATCGTCCCCGAAGAGCCTTGAGGACGCCTCTTGTGAATCCGCCGCTTCGGGCGTCTGATGCATCTCGCGGCGCGCGAACGGCTGGGGATGGTTCATGAAATTTCCGGTTTTGGGCCTCGCGGCCGCGATGGCGCTCGCGCTTGCCGGCACGAGCCAGTCGGCGCTGGCCTTCTCGGCCTCCTTCACCTGGGCCGGCATCGGCCCCTGCGGCAGCACCTCGCCCGCCTTCGCGATCCGCGCTGCGCCCAAGGGCACGGCGAGCCTGCGCTTCGCCATGCGCGACCACGACGCGCCGAGTTTCAATCACGGCGGCGGCACCGTCGCCTATGACGGCAGGGGTCGCGTGCCGCAGGGGGCGATCCGCTATGTCGGCCCGTGCCCGCCGGGCGGCCAGGTCCATCGCTACATCTGGTCGATCGAGGCGCTCGACGCGACCGGCAAGGTGCTCGGCAGGACGCAGGCCGAAGGGCGCTTTCCGCAGCGGTAGCGCGGGGCGCCCGCTCCCTATCCCTCCAGCTCCTCGCGCAGGATCTCGAGCTCCAGCCAGCGCTCCTCCGCCTCGGCCCGCTCGCTCTCGGCCTTGGCGAGCGCCGCGCCCGCCTTGGCGAAGCCGCCGGGGTCCTTGGCGTAGAGCGCCGGATCGGCCAGCACTGCCTGCAGCCTGGCGATGTCCTTCTCGATATCGGCCATGCGCGCCGGCAGCGTCTCCAGCGCGTGCTTCTCCTTGAAGGAAAGCTTGCGCTTCGCCGGCGCGCGTTCCGTCTCGGGCCTCGGCCCGGCGCCTTTCTCCGCCGCCGGCTTCTCCGCCTTGCGGGCCGCGACGCCCTCGCCGCGCTGCGCCAGCATGTCGGAATAGCCGCCCGCATAGTCGGTGAAGCGGCCATTGCCTTCCGCGAACACCGTCGCGGTCGCGACCCGGTCGAGGAAGTCGCGGTCATGGCTGACCACCAGCACGGTGCCCGGATAGGCGCTCAGCATCTCCTGGAGGAGGTCGAGCGTCTCGAGGTCGAGATCGTTGGTCGGCTCGTCGAGCACGATGAGGTTGGAAGGCAGGGCGAGCGCCCGCGCCAGCATCAGCCGCGCCCTCTCGCCGCCCGACAGCACGCCGACCGGGGTGCGCGCCTGCTCGGGCCGGAACAGGAAATCCTTCATGTAGCCGACGACGTGCTTCGCGACGCCGCCGACCACCACCTGGTCGCCGCCCCCGCCCGTCAGCGCGTCCGAGAGCGTGACGGCCGGGTCCAGACTGGCGCGGCTCTGCTCCAGGCTGACGATGTCGAGATTGGTGCCGAGCTTCACGGTGCCGGAATCGGGCGCGAGCCCGCCGGTCAGCAGCTTCAGGAGCGTCGTCTTGCCCGAGCCGTTGGCGCCGACGATGCCGATCCGGTCGCCGCGCAGCACGCGCAGCGAGACGTTGTCGACGACCGCCCGCCCGTCATAGGCCTTCGAGACCGCCTCGGCCTCGATGACGACCTTGCCCGAGAGCCGCCCCTCCGCCGCCTCGATGACGGCGGCGCCGGGCGCGCGCTGATAGTCGCGCTTCTCCTTGCGCAGCCCCTCCAGCGCCCGCATGCGCCCCATGTTGCGCTTGCGCCGGGCCGTGACGCCGTAGCGCAGCCAGTCGGCCTCGGCCGCGAGCTTGCGGTCGAGCTTGTGGCGGTCGAGCTCCTCCTGCTCCAGCAGCGCGTCGCGCCAAGCCTCGAACTGCCGGAAACCCTGGTCGAGCCGCCGCGTCATGCCGCGATCGAGCCAGACCGTGGCGGTCGACAGGTTCTCCAGGAACCGCCGGTCGTGGCTGATGATCACCAGCGCGCCGCGATAGGCGCTCAGCGTCGCCTCCAGCCATTCGATCGCCGGCAGGTCGAGATGGTTGGTCGGCTCGTCGAGCAGCAGCACGTCGGGATCGGCCGCGAGCGCCCGTGCGATGGCCGCGCGGCGCGCCTCCCCGCCCGAGAGGGTCGCGGTGTCCTCCGCGCCCGTCAGCCCGACCTGGTCGAGCAGGAAGCGCGCCTGCTGCGGATCGTCGGTGCCGGCGAGCCCGGCCTCGACATAGGCGAGCGTCGTGGCGAAGCCCGAGAAGTCGGCCTCCTGCGGCAGGTAGCGGATGGTCGCGCCGCGATCCTGCACGCGCTCGCCGCGATCGGGCTCCAGGGTGCCTGCCGCGATCTTCAGGAGCGTCGACTTGCCGGCGCCGTTGCGGCCGACCAGCGCGATCCGGTCGCCGGCCGAGACCGCGAGCTCGGCGCCGTCGAGCAGCGGCTTTTCGCCGAGCCGGAGGCCGATATCGCGAAGCGTGAGAAGGGGGGCTGCCATGACGGCGCCTGTCTAGAGTGCGATCGGGAAAAGGGAAAGCCGGTTTTCCGTCCGATCGCACGATACGCGAGGAAAGCCCGCGCCGGCCCAAGCCGACGCCGTGGGTGAACGCCTTGCGGGCGGCGCGCTACAAATCCTCGGGACATGAGAAGAAAGCCCATGGGATCGATTCGCTGGGCCAAGGGCTTCGCGCCTGCCGATGCGGGGCTCGTGCTCGTCGCGACCTATGTCTATGCGCTTGGAAATGCGGCGCCCGATACGCTGACCTTCCTCGCCATGGCGGTGGCGCCGCTGCTTTCGGCCTGGATCGGCGCGTGCCTGGCGCGCGGC
>JBDHTH010000311.1:0-4491 GCA_039808545.1 Phreatobacteraceae bacterium
TTGCAGCCCGGCCTCAGGATCGTCGGGATCGGCTATGCGCCGCCCTATCTCGGCCTGTTCCGCGAGGTCGGCGAGCGCGTGTGCGCGCTGATGCCGGCCCAGCAGGGCGTCATCAAATGGCCGACCGCCAGGCCGACCCTGTCGGCGCTGGTCGATGAGGGCGACCTGCCGCTGCCCGACGCCATCGCGGACCGGGTGCTGTTGGTGCATGCGCTCGAAAACGTCATCGATCCTGAGGCGATGCTCGGCGAGGCCTGGCGGATCCTCGCGGCCGGCGGGCGGCTGCTGATCGTCGTGCCGAACCGGCGCGGCGTGTGGGCGCGCACCGATGCGACGCCCTTCGGGCAGGGGCGGCCCTATTCGCGCCCGCAGCTCACCGCCCTGCTCAAGGCGACGCAGTTCACCCCGCTCGGCTGGAGCGAGGCGCTTTATCTGCCGCCGATCCGGCATCGCTGGATGCTGAAATCGGCCCAGGCCTGGGAGCGGATCGGCGCCAGCCTGTCGCTGCCCTTCGCAGGCGTGCATATCGTGGAGGCGTCCAAGCAGGTCTACCGCGTCGTGCCGGCCGAGCGCGTCCGGCGGCTGGCGCCGCGCCTCGGGCCGATCTTCGCGCCGCCGCGGCCGGCCTCGCCGCGCATAGGGCAGGAGCCGGTGCTGCGGAGACCGGTTTGAGCCTTCGCATGGGCCATGAGAAGGGGCCTGACTCCCCGTGCCCGCTGTCGCGCCGCGAGGGACCTGCTATATAGTCGCGCCTTCCGCGCTTCGGAGACGATCGACCGTGACGTTCAATCCCAATCCCGCCCGCCGGCGCGTCCTGCTGATGGGGGCGGCGCTCCTCGCGACCGGCCTTGCCGGCTGCGGCCGCAAGGGACCGCTCGATCCGCCGCCCGGCGCGCCGCTGCCGAAGAAGAAAGCGGCGGACCAGGAGGACCCGAACGCGCCGGGCGCTTCCGAGGTGCTGCCGACGATCAATTCGGTCGATCCGCTGACCGGTCAGATCAACCGGCCGCCGCCGCGCCCGCCCGTCGTTCCGGATCAGGACTTCATCCTCGATCCGCTGCTCTGATCTCTTTCACCCGCCGTCCGCTTCCGGGCTCCGATGCATCATTTCCACTATCGCGGCGGCGTCCTGCACGCCGAGGACGTCGATCTCGAACGGCTCGCGGCCGAGGTCGGCACGCCGTTCTACTGTTATTCCTCGGCGACGCTGGAGCGGCATTTCCGTGTCTTCCAGGAGGCTTTCGCGGATGTTCCGAGCCTCGTCTGCTACGCGATGAAGGCGAATTCCAACCAGGCTGTGATCGCGACGCTCGCGAGGCTCGGCGCCGGCATGGACGTCGTCTCGGGCGGCGAGATGAAGCGGGCGCTGGCGGCGGGCGTGCCGGCCGGAAAGATCATCTTCTCGGGCGTCGGCAAGACCGAGGCGGAGCATGCGGCGGCCCTGGAAGCCGGCATCTTCTGCATCAATGTCGAGAGCGAGCCGGAGCTGGCGCAACTCTCGCGCGTCGCGGCCGCGACGGGCCGGACCGCGCCGGTCTCGTTCCGCGTCAATCCGAATGTCGACGCCAAGACGCATGCCAAGATCTCGACCGGCAAGGCCGAGGACAAGTTCGGCATCCCGATCGCGACGGCGCGCGAGGTCTATGCACGCGCCGCCCGGCTGCCGGGCATCGAAATCGTCGGCGTCGACGTGCATATCGGCAGCCAGATCGTCGATTTGGCGCCGTTCGAGCGGGCTTTCGGGCTTCTCGCCGATTTCGTGCGCACTCTGCGCGCCGACGGGCACGCGATCAGCCATGTCGATCTCGGCGGCGGGCTCGGCATCCCGTACCGGCCCGACAACGATCCGCCGCCCGAGCCGATGCGCTATGCGGCGATCGTCAAGCGGCAGATGGCCGGGCTCGACGTCAAGCTCGCCTT
This sequence comes from Phreatobacteraceae bacterium, assembly GCA_039808545.1. Lineage (GTDB taxonomy): Bacteria > Pseudomonadota > Alphaproteobacteria > Rhizobiales > JBDHTH01 > JBDHTH01. The sequence goes on from JBDHTH010000311.1 coordinate 1,921, forward strand.
CGAGCCGGGGCGGATGATCGCCGGCAATGCCGGCATCCTCGTCTCGCGCGTGATCTACGTGAAGCATGGCGAGGGGCGCGTCTTCACCATCGTCGACGCGGCGATGAACGACCTGATCCGCCCGACGCTCTACGACGCCTATCACGATATCAAGCCGGTCAGGGAAGCGGCGCTCGGCGCCGAGCGGATCGTCGTCGACGTGGTCGGGCCGGTCTGCGAATCGGGCGATTTCCTCGCCAAGCAGCGGCCGCTACCGGAATTGAAGGCCGGCGACCTGATCGCCGTGATGACGGCCGGCGCCTATGGGGCGGTGCAGTCTTGCACCTACAACACGCGCGCGCTGGTGCCGGAGGTGCTGGTGAAGGGCGCGGAAGCGGCCGTGGTGCGCCCGCGCATGAGCGTGGAGGAGATCATCGCGCTCGACCGGATGCCCGGCTGGCTCTAATCCGCCCACGGTTTCGTGACCGTGCCGGCCGGGGAGAACTTTGCGCATCCGGCCCGATCGGCTAGACTTCATCAGGGGCCTGTCCGCGAAAGGGCGGATGATGAGGTTGAGCATTGGATAGCCAGACGCCGAACGCCGCGTCGAGACATCCGGCGCAGGCGCCCCTGTCGGCCGACATCGCCGATGCGTTCGCCAAGGCCAAGCGCCGGGCGCGGCTCGCGCTCGTCTGGGAGCGCGTCTGGCCGCTGGCGCTGCCGGTTTTTGCGCTGGGGCTGCTGTTTCTCGCTTTCGCCTGGAGCGGCGCGCCGAAGCTGCTGCCGCCCTATGCCTATCTGGCGGCGCTGGCGGGTTTCGCGGTGGCGCTCCTGGCGGCGCTCTGGCCGATTCGGCGGCTGCGCTGGCCGACCGAAGCCGAGGCGGTCGCCCGGCTCGATGCCGCCAGCGGCCTGCCGCACCGGCCCGCCACCGCGCTCGGCGACCAGCTCTCGGCGCAGCATGACGATGCCGTCGCGCGCGCCCTCTGGCAGGTGCATCTGGAGCGGGTGCGCGCTGCCGCGCGGCGACTGAAGGTCGGCCTGCCGAGCCCCGGCATGCCGCGCCGCGACCGTTTCGCGCTGCGCTACGCGGCCGTGCTGCTGCTGGTTCCGGCCTGGTTCATGGCGGGCAGCGAGCCGGGCCGCAAGCTCGTCGAGGCGCTCGATCTCGGCGCCGTGACGCAGCCGCGCGACTTCCGCATCGACGCTTGGCTGACGCCGCCCGCCTATACGCTGAAGCCGCCGATGCTGCTGGCCGGGTTGAGGCCGAACGAGGCGGTGCGCGAGGACGAGGTGACGCTGCCGCCGGTGCCGGCCGGCACCGTGCTGACGATCCGGGCGGCGGGCCTCGCCGAGATGCCCGTGGCGGTGGAAGGCGGTCTCCTCGACGTCGCGGCGATCGAGGCGGAACGGGCCGCCAAGGCCGCGGAGCCGAAGGCGGGCGATCCGAAGCCGGTCGTCCAGCCGAAACCGGCCGCTGTGCCAGCGAAGCCCATCAAGCCGGGCGAGGCCGTGGAGCGCCGCTTCCTCGTCAATGGGCCGGGCATCGCGACCGTGACGACGCCGGACGGCGCCAAGCGCGTCTGGCGCCTCGACGCGATTCCCGACAAGGCGCCGGCGATCGGCTATGACAAGGACCCGCAGCGCAACCTGCGCGGCTCGCTGACCCTCACCTACAGCCTTGAGGACGATTACGGCGTGATCGGCGCGGACGCCAAGATCGCGCCGCCGGCGACCGGCCGGCCGCTCTATCCGATGCCGGATTTCCCGCTCTCGTTGCCGCAGATGCGCGCCAAGACCGGCATCGGCCAGACCGTGAAGGATTTCTCGACGCATCCCTTCGCGGGCGCGACCGTGAAGATGACGCTGCATGCACGCGACGATGCCGGCAACACCGCGCAGAGCCAGACGGTCGAGGTGGTGCTGCCGGGCCGGCTGTTCACCAAGCCGGTCGCCAAGTCGCTGATCGAGCTGCGCCGCCTTTTGGCGCTCGATGCCGGCGCGCGGCCCAAGGTGCTCGGCGCGCTCGACGCGCTGATGGTGGCGCCCGACCAGTTCACGCCCGAGGCCTCGGTCTATCTCGGCCTCAGGACCGCGCTGCAGCGGCTGCGTCTCTCGCGCAGCGACGACGAATTGCGCGGCGTCGTCGACTATCTCTGGGAGGTCGCGACGGGCATTGAGGACGGCACCACGGCCGAGGCCGAGCTGGCGCTGCGCCAGGCGCAGGAGGCGCTGCGCGAGGCGCTGGAGCGCGGCGCGACCGACGAAGAGCTCAAGGCGCTGATGGACAAGCTGCGCGCCGCGCTCGACCGCTACCTGCAGGCGCTCGCCGAGGAGCTGCGCAAGAATCCCAACCAGAACCAGGCGCAGCAGCCGCCGCGCAACCAGCCCTCGCGCACGCTTAGGCCGGAGGATCTGAAGAATCTGCTCGACCGCATCGAGCAGTTGGCGCGCAACAACCAGCGCGACGCCGCCCGGCAGATGCTGTCCGAGCTCCAGCAGCTCCTCGACAACCTGATGGCCGGCAAGCCGCAGCCGGGCCAGCAGCCCGGGCAGCCCGGCGAGGGCGATCCGCTCGGCGAGCTCGGCGAG
>JBDHTH010000312.1:0-4485 GCA_039808545.1 Phreatobacteraceae bacterium
CCGAGCTGAAGGCGCTCACCGCCGCGATCGACGCCGAGACCTCCTGCGTCGTCGTCCAGACGCCGGACGTGTTCGGCCATCTGCATGACCTCACCGCCCTGAGCGCAGCGGCCCAGGCCGCCGGCGCGCTGCTGATCGCGGTCTTCACCGAGGCGGTCTCGCTCGGCGCCGTCACGCCGCCGGGCGCGATGGGCGCCGATATCGTGGTCGGCGAGGGCCAGTCGATCGGCAACGCGCTGAATTTCGGCGGGCCCTATGTCGGCCTCTTCGCGACGCGGCAGAAATACATCCGCCAGATGCCCGGCCGCCTCTGCGGCGAGACGGTGGATGCCGACGGCCGCCGCGGCTTCGTGCTGACGCTGTCGACCCGCGAGCAGCATATCCGCCGCGACAAGGCGACCTCCAACATCTGCACCAATTCGGGCCTCTGCACGCTCGCCTTCACGATCCATATGTCGCTGCTCGGCGAGGCCGGGTTGAAGCGCCTCGCGGCGGTCAACCACGCCAATGCCTGCGACCTAGCGGACCGCCTCGCGGCCGTGAAGAACGTCGCGGTGCTGAACGACACCTTCTTCAACGAGTTCACGATCCGCGTGCCCGGCAAGGCGGTGCAGGTCGTCGACGCGATGGCGAAGAAGGGCGTGCTCGCCGGCGTGCCCTATGCGCGGCTGAACCCCAAGGCCGGGCTCGACGATCTGATCATCGTCGCCAACACCGAAGTGAACACCGAGGAAGACCGCATTGCCTTCGTGAAGGCGCTGAAGGAGGTGATGTGATGAGCATGAACAGCCAGGGCCGCCCGACCGACATCCCGCCGACCGCCGCCACCGAGACCGACGTGCCGCGCTTCAGGACCTTCACGGGCAACAAGGCGCTCGCCATCGAGGAGCCGCTGATCTTCGAGACCGGCCGCGTCGAGGCGACCGGCGTCGATCTGCCGGCGCCGCCGAAGCACGCTTCGCGCCTCGGCAAGCTCGCCCGCAAGGGCGGCATCGGCCTGCCGGGCCTCACCGAGCCGGAGGCGATGCGCCACTATGTGCGCCTCTCCCAGAAGAATTACGGCATCGACACGGGCCTCTTCCCGCTCGGCTCCTGCACGATGAAGCACAATCCGCGCCTCAACGAGAAGATGGCGCGGCTGCCCGGCTTCGCGGACGTGCATCCGCTGCAGCCGGTCGCCACCGTGCCGGGCGCGCTCGACGTGATCGCGACGCTCGCCGAATGGCTGATGGAGCTGACCGGCATGGAGGCGGTCGCGATGACGCCGAAAGCCGGCGCCCATGGCGAGGCCTGCGGCATGATGGCGATCAAGGCGGCGCTCGCCGCGCGCGGTGAAGCGCATCGCAACATTGTGCTCGTGCCGGAATCGGCGCATGGCACCAACCCCGCCACCGCCGCGCTGATCGGCTACCAGGTGGAGGCGATCCCCGCACGCGCCGACGGCACGGTGGATGTGGAGGAGGTCAAGAAGTATCTTGGGCCCAACGTCGCCGCGATCATGCTGACCAACCCCAACACCTGCGGCCTGTTCGAGCCCGAGGTGGTGGAGATCGCCGATGCGGTCCATAAGGCGGGTGCTTACTTTTACTGCGACGGCGCCAACTTCAACGCCATCGTCGGCAAGGTCCGCCCCGGCGATCTCGGCGTCGACGCCATGCATATCAACCTGCACAAGACCTTCTCGACGCCGCATGGCGGCGGCGGCCCCGGCGCCGGCCCGGTGGTGCTGTCGAAGGCGCTCGCGCCGTTTGCGCCGATCCCTTTCGTTCAGCGCAAGGGCAACAGGGCCGTGCTGGTCGAGAACGCCCGCGCCGCCAAGCCCGCCACGCCCTTCGGCCGCATGTGCGCCTTCCACGGCCAGATGGGCATGTTCGTGCGCGCGTTGACCTACATGCTCTCGCATGGCAGCGACGGCATGCGGCAGGCCTCCGAGGACGCGGTGCTGTCGGCCAACTACATCAAGGCCTCGCTCCAGGACCTGATGTCGGTGCCGTTCGGCGACCATCCCTGCATGCATGAGGCGCTGTTCGACGACGAGTGGCTGAAGGGGACCGGCGTCACCACGCTCGACTTCGCCAAGGCGCTGATCGACGAAGGCTATCACCCGATGACGGTGTATTTCCCGCTCGTCGTCCATGGCGCCATGCTGATCGAGCCGACCGAGTCGGAATCGAAGGCCTCGCTCGACCTGTTCATCGCGGCGATGCGCGACCTCGCGATCGCGGCGACGCGCGGCAACGACAAGAGCCGCTTCACCGGCGCGCCGCATCACGCGCCGAGGAAGCGCCTCGATGAGACTCGCGCGGCCCGCGCGCCGGTGCTGCGCTACACCCCGCCCGCCCCGGTCGCCGAGGCGGCCGAGTAGGGGCTTACGGGCGCCGCCGCATCGTGCGGCGCCCCGCGCATCCTCGCGATGACCGCTTGCCGTTCGGCCGGGCCCGTGTAGCATGCGGGCGATTTTGCACTCGCAGAACAAGTTCGCGCGGCCGCATGGGGCGGACGACGCGACCCGCCCGCCAGAGGCCGTCATCAGGAGGAACGCGACGATGAAGACTGTCGTTAGGATGGCGCTCGGCCTCGCGGCCGCCGCGCTCGTGGCCGGCATCGCCCCGGCCAATGCCCAGACCAAGCTCAAATGGGCGCATGTCTACGAGACCTCCGAGCCGTTCCACACCCAGTCGGTCTGGGCCGCGCAGGAGATCAAGAAGCGGACCAACGGCCGCTACGAGATCGATGTTTATCCGGCCTCCCAGCTCGGCAAGGAGACGGATATCAACCAGGGCCTCTCGCTCGGCACCGTCGACATGATCATCTCGGGATCGAGCTTCGCCGCGCGAGCCTTCCCGCCGATCGGCGTGACCTATTATCCCTTCGCGTTCCGCGACGCCGACCACCTCATCGCCTATACGAAGAGCGACATCTTCAAGGAGCTCACCAAGGGCTACGAGGACAAGACCGGCCACCGCATCCTGGCGGTCACCTATTATGGCGTGCGGCACACCTCCTCGAACAAGCCCTTCAAGACCTGCGCCGAGATGAAGGGGCTGAAGATCCGCGTGCCGGACGTGCCGGCCTATCTCGCCATGCCGCGCGCCTGCGGCGCCAACACCGCGCCGATCGCCTTCGCGGAAGTCTATCTCGCGCTCCAGAACGGCACCGTGGAGGCGCAGGAGAACCCGCTGACCACCATCGAGGCCAAGAAGTTCTTCGAGGTGCAGAAGCACATCATCCTGACGGGCCATATCGTGGACCATCTCAACACGGTCGTCTCCAAGGCGCTCTGGGCGAAGCTGTCGGATGAGGACAAGAAGATCTTCACCGAGGTCTCGCAGGAGGCCGCGACCCGCGCCACCGCCGAGATCAAGGCGAAGGAGAAGGAGCTGATCGACTTCTTCAAGCAGAAGGGCCTGACCGTCTCGGAGGTCGACAAGGAGGAGTTCAAGGCGCAGGTCGCCAAGAGCGTCTCGTTCGAATCCTTCGGCTACCGCAAGGCCGACTACGACAAGATCCAGGCGATCAAGTCCGGCCCCGGCTCCTGAGCGGTCGGCCGTCGCATGGCGGCCGCATCCCGAACCCGATCGTCATGGCCCGGCTTGTCCGGGCCATGCGCATTTCTGGCCCTTGAGGCGGGGCGGGTGGAAGCGTCGGAAGCACCGCATGAAAGGCTTCGCGGTTGCCTCGAACCCACGCAGCGCGCCACACGCCGCGGGCCCTTCGCGTCGCGCCATTGATTGTCGCCGGCCGTGATGGAATTGTAGCGGCCTATTCGACGCGAAGATCGAGTCGCGGCTGCTCCGAAGGGGCGCCGCAAGGGCGGGAACGGGGCGGGGGCGATGGCACAGCCGGCGCAGGAAGTTCATACCCAGATCGACGCCGAGGAGCTCGCCCATCAGTTCGACGAGGAGAGCGTGCCCGAGGTCGACCTCGCGGTCTACGGCTTCGAGGACTGGATCTCCTTCGCGATCTTCTGGCTGATGTGCCTCTGCGTCTTCCTGCAGTTCTTCACGCGCTACGTGCTGAACGATTCCTTCGCCTGGACCGAGGAGATCGCGAGCTACGCCCTCGTCGCGCTCGTCTTCATCGGCTCGGCGATGTGCGTGCGCCTCAACCGTCACATCCAGGTCGACTTCCTCTACCGTTACATGCCGGCGCCGCTGGCGCGCGTCGTCGCGACCTTCGTGGATCTCTTCCGCGTCGCCTTCTTCGCCTATGTCGCGATCCTCGTCTGGCGCTTCATGCAGGTGATCGGCGACGAGACCATGACGACCGTCAACCTGCCGAAGAATCTCATATACGGGCTCGTCTTCATCGGCTTCCTGCTGATGCTGCTGCGCTCCCTGCAGGTGACATGGCAGAACTGGCGGCAAGGCTATTCGATCCTCGAACGGCCCGATGCCTACGAAACGGCGGGGGTCGACTGACATGTGGATCTTGCTCGGCTCCTTTCTCGGCCTGATGGTGCTCGGCGTGCCGGTGGCGCTGTCG
>JBDHTH010000313.1:0-4427 GCA_039808545.1 Phreatobacteraceae bacterium
CCCCTGCCCGTCCAGTTCTGGCTGTGGCTGTCGGGCGTGCTCAGCGGCGATTTCGGCAACTCGCTGGTGGTCGCGGCCGGGCGGCCGATCAGCGGGCTGATCCTCCAGCGCCTGCCCGCCACGATCTTCGTCGGGCTGTTCGCGCTCACCATGGCGATCACCATCGCGCTGGTGCTGGGCACGATCGCGGCGCTGAACCGCGGCAAGCCCGCGGATGTTGCCGCGACCTCGCTCGCGGTGCTCGGCATCTCGATGCCGGATTTCTGGCTGAGCTACGTGCTGATCTTCGGCCTGTCGCTCTCGCTCGGGCTGTTCCCGGCCTACGGCTTCGTGGCGCCCTCGCAATCTTTCGTCGGCGCGCTGCATGCGAGTTTCCTGCCGGCGCTCGCCATCGCGGCGCCGATGGCGGCGGTGTTCGCGCGCACCCTGCGCGCCGCGCTGCTCGAGGTGATGCGGCGCCCCTATGTCGCGGCGGCGCGCTCCTTCGGCTTCTCGCGCCGCCTCGTCTTCCTGCAGTTCATCCTGCGCAACGCGCTCATCCCCTTTGTGACGATCGTCGGCCTGCAGGTGCGCTACATCCTCGGCGGCGTCGTGGTGGTGGAGCGCATCTTCGGCATTCCGGGCATCGGCTCGCTGATGGTCGATGCCGCCTTCGGGCGCGACTATCCGCTGGTGCAGGCCTGCGCCGTGACGTTCCTGGCGATCGTGCTGAGCGTCAACCTCCTGGTCGACGTGATCTGCACATGGCTCGATCCCCGGCGGTCGAGGTAACGCGATGCTGCGCCAGACCAAGCAGTTGATCCGCAATCGCACGGCCCTCGCCGGGCTCGTCATCACGCTCTTCGTGCTGCTCGCCGTGTCGCTCGGCGGGGCGCTGATGCCCTACAGCACCGAGGAGATGGATTTCATCAACATCCTGTCGCCGCCCTCGCTGGAGCATCCTTTCGGCACCGACTCCTTCGGGCGCGACGTCTTCACCCGCGTGCTGATCGGCGGCCGCGTCTCGCTCGCGGTCAGCATCGCGGCGATCCTTATCGCGGCGACGGTCGGCACCCTCGCGGGCCTCGTCTCGGGCTATCGCGGCGGCATCGTCGATGCGGTGCTGATGCGCATCTCCGACCTGCTCTTCGCCTTTCCGAGCTTCGTGCTGGCGCTGTTTCTGATGGTGGTGCTCGGCTTCGGCATCACCAATGTCGTGCTGGCGATCGCGCTCGTCTACATCCCGATCTTTGCCCGCATCGCCCGCAACATGACGCTGCTCGTCAAGGAGGAGCCCTATGTGCAGGCCGCCGTGCTGATGGGGCGGCGGCCGCTCACGATCATGCTGCGCGAGATCCTGCCGAACATCTCGGCGCCGCTCGTCGTGCAGGCGAGCGTCGGCGTCGCCTTCGGCATCATCCTGGAGGCCGGCCTCAGTTTCATCGGCCTCGGCGTGCAGCCGCCGACGCCCTCGCTCGGCGGCATCATGGCGGACGGGCGCGAATATTTCGGGCGCGGGCCCTGGGTGCTCACGATGAGCGGCCTCGCGATCTCCTTCGCGCTCCTCGGCCTCAACCTCCTCGGCGACGGCGTGCGCGATGCGATGGACCCGCGCCTGCGCGAAAGGGCCGGCCCGTGAACCGCGAGACCGGCACGGCGGCCGCATCGCCGATCGTCGAGATCCGCGGGCTGAAGGCCGGCTTCCTCGGCGCCGAGGGCCGCACCGACGTGCTGCACGGCGTCGACCTGACGGTGAAGCGCGGCGAAATCCTCGGCGTGATCGGCGAATCGGGCTCCGGCAAGACGATGACCGGCCTGTCGCTGCTGCGGCTGATGCCCGACAACGCGGTGGTCGAGGCCGAGGCACTGCGCTTCGACGACATCGACCTGCCGGCGCTCGACGCGGCCGGCTTCGACGCGCTGCGCGGCGTGCGCATGGCGATGATCTTCCAGGACCCGGTCGGCGCCTTCAACCCGGCCAAGCGGATCGGCTGGCATTTCCGCGCGATCTTCGATCGCCTCGCGGTCGCGCGCCGCAAGGACGCTCCCGAGCAGCAGGCGCATTGGCGCGAGCGCGCCGCCGGCCTGATGCGCGAGGTCGGCATCCTGAGGGCCGAGGAGGCGGTCGACCTCTATCCGCACCTGCTCAGCGGCGGCATGCTGCAGCGCGCCCTGATCGCGCTCGTGCTGGCGCTGGAGCCCGACCTCGTCGTCGCGGACGAGCCGACGACCAATCTCGACAAGCTGGTCGAGCGGCAGATCCTGGAGCTGTTCCGCGATCTTCGCACGCGGCTCTCGGCCGGCATGATCTTCGTCACCCACGACATGGCGGTGGCGGCGGCGCTCTGCGACCGGATATCGGTGATGTATCGCGGCCGGATCGTCGAGACCGGCGAGACGCGGCGGATCTTCCAGGCGCCTGAGCATCCCTATACGGCGCTCCTGACCTCGACCGCCATGGCGCTGGCGCGCGGCGACGTCGAGCGCCTGCCGGAGATGCCCGGACAGGCGCCCGCCCCGGCCGTATCGGCGCGGCGCGCCGCAACGCCTGCGCCTTCCGCAAGCAGCGCGCCGCTCGTCTCGGTCCGCGATCTCGAAGTCACCTTCGCGGGCAAGCACGGCATTCCCTTCAAGGCCCTGAAGGGCATCAGCCTCGACATCATGCCGGGCGAGATCCTGGGCGTCGTCGGCGAATCGGGATCCGGCAAGACGACGCTCGGCAAGACTGTGCTGCGGCTCTGGGAGCCGAGCGGCGGCGACCTGCTCGTCAAAGGCACGTCGATCGCCCATCTCGGTCCGCGCGGGCTCGCGCCCTTCCGCCGCGACCTGCAGATGGTGTTCCAGGATCCGGCCGCCTCCTTCAATCCGCGCAAGACGATGGGCGCGGCGCTCGCCGATCCGCTGCTCACCCACAAGCATTGCGCGCGCCGCGACCTCGACGACCGGATCGGCGCCCTGCTCGTCCGCGTCGGGCTCTCGGCCGCGCATGCGGCGCGCTATCCGCACGAGCTTTCGGGCGGGCAGTTGCAGCGCGTCGCGATCGCCCGCGCCCTGGCGCTCAGCCCGGCGCTGATCGTCGCCGACGAGGCGGTGTCCAAGCTCGACGTGTCGGTGCGCTCCGGCATCCTGAACCTCTTCAAGGACATCCAGGCCGAGACCGGCATGTCGATGCTGTTCATCACCCACGACCTGGAGGTTGCGCGCTATCTCTGCCACCGCATCGCGGTGATGTATCACGGCGAGCTGGTGGAGCTCGGCCCGGCCGCCGAGGTCTTCGCCAACCCGCAGCACGAATACACGCGCACGCTGCTCGGCATGCTGGAGCACAGCCTGATCGGCCAGGGGCTCGGTGGGCCGGCGATGGAAAAGGGACGATGATCGTCTATATCGACTGCTCCCCCTTCATGGGGGACTTGCTCGTCGAATGCCGTGCGCCCGAGGCGCTGCGGGTGAATATGGGCGATCCCTCGCCGGCCGAGCTCCAGGTCCTTCTCGGCGACGCGCCGGTGGCGATGAACGGCCATACGCTGATGGATGCCGCGACCTTCGCGGCCTCGCCGAAGCTGCGTAGCGTCGTCTTTCTCGGCACTGGCGCCGCGAGCTATATCGATCTCGACGCAGCGGCCGCCGCCGGGGTCGCGGTGCGCACCGTCAAGGGCTATGGCGACCGGTCGATCGCGGAGCACACTTTCGCGCTGACGCTCGCGGCCGCGCGGCGGGTTGCCGCCATGGATCGCGACCTGCGCGCCGGAACCTGGGCGCCGCTCGACGGGATGGAGCTTGCCGGGCGCTGCTTCGGCGTCGTCGGCGCGGGCGGCATCGGCCGCGAGGCGGCACGGATCGCGCGGGCCTTCGGCATGGAGGTCCTCGTCTGGAACCGCTCAGCCCTGCCGCCCGATCTCGCCGACTGCGCGGCCTCGCTCGAGGACCTGCTGGGGCGCGCCGACATCGTCTCGCTGCACCTCGCCGAGACGCCCGAGACGCTCGGCTTCGCGGGCCGCGACTTCTTCGCGGCGATGAAGCCCGGCGCGCTGTTCGTCAACACGGCGCGCGGCCGGCTGGTCGACGACGCGGCGCTCCTCGCGGCGCTCGACGATGGGCGCATCGCCCATGCGGCCCTCGACGTGTTCGCGGTTGAGCCGGTGCCGCCGGACAATCCCTACCTCGCCCGCGTCGACGTGACGCTGACGGCCCACGCGGCCTTCAAGACCCGCGACGCCTCGCGGCGCCTTCTCCAGAGCGCGCTCGAAATCGCCGGCGAGGAATACCGCGACGCGATGGGCTCGAAACCGGCCTGACACTGCGCCGGACGCGCCTCGTCAAGCTCACATCTTCATCTCAGGGCGATCTGGTGCGCAGCCGGCCCTCGTAGTCGCGTTTGCCGAGCGGCACGCCCCTCGATCTCAGGATGGCGTAGGCGGCGAGGGCATGAAAATGAAAATCCGGCA